>JBMTIF010000473.1:0-2460 GCA_049437045.1 Alphaproteobacteria bacterium
TGCCCTACAACCCAATGCCGTAGAGCCGTCGCGGGACAATTTCCAAGCTTCCATGTTGACGTTCCGGTTCCTCACGCAGAATGCCTTCAGTCAGGAAACATCACGCGGCCCTGGGGCAATGGAAGTGGTTTCGATCCTCGCCGGTTTACAGCGGCCCGGGCCAGAAGTTGATGGGCTGGAGGTCTTTCTATCAGACGGAACCCTGGTCGCATTTGTGTTGCGTAAGCCATTCAAAAGACGGGATGATTTGCTGCGGCAGCTGTTCTACCTGTTCGTTATTGGCTCGACGATCATTACCATTGCCATGATTCTGGTTTATCGGCTTGGCAACCCACTTGGAAAATTCAAAGAAGCAACTTTGCGCCTTGCTGAAGACATCGATGCACCGCCACTGGATGAGAAGCGTGGCGTTGCCGAAGTCAGGGCCGTTTCAATCACCCTCAATGCCATGCAGCAGCGGGTAAAGGACTATCTGGCGGAACGGACAACCATGCTTGCCGCTATTTCTCACGACATCCGCACGGGATTATTTCGCTTGCGGATGCGCTCGGAAAAGCTGGAAGACCCGACCGAGCGCGCTAAAGCGCTCGAAGATGCTGACGAAATGGCTGCGATCCTTGACGATATGCTGACATTTGCGCGGTCCGATCAGAATGACGTGGGTTTCGAAAAGCTGTCTCTGCCATCGCTGCTCACTTCGATCTGCGACAACCTCGAAGATCAAGGCAAGGAAGCAGCTTTTGAGAGCGGTGGTCGGATGACGGTTGTAGGCGACCGCACATCCCTCAAGCGCGGGTTCCTCAATCTGATCGAGAACGGGACGAAATACGGGCTGCGGTCACGTGTTACGACCGAGCGGACCGAAAACGGGCGCGCGCGGGTTATCATCGACGATGATGGTCCGGGCATCCCAGCCGAACAGCGTGATGCCGTGTTCCAGCCATTTGTGCGACTGGAAGATTCTCGCAATCGCAAAACCGGCGGTACGGGTCTGGGACTGGCGATTGTTAAAAAGGTGATGGATCGCCACGGTGCGGACATCAGCCTGCATGAAGCACCCAGCGGAGGTTTGCGCGTGATTGTGGAAATGGATCTCGCCTGATTAGGGCTTCAGCGGCAGAACAAGCTCGACCTGCTCGTCTTTCAACGCCACTGTTCCTTGTAGCAACACCGCAGCCGACCGAGCCAGTTCAAGTCGGTAATCTTCTGCCAAAGCCTGAGTGTTTGTGATCCCACTGAGACACCAAACTGCGCGCGCGTTTTGCACCGAGAAATCAAGTTGCAGGTTTCCCTCGGTCGCATGGAGCAAACTCGAAATCGCCGTTTCCAGCGCTTCGACAGACTCAATCGAATGTCCCTGTGCAGCTGTGATCTGGCTTTCTGGTGCGGAGATTTCTACTTCAAATTCTTCACCCAATCGGGCCATGAAAGCGGCGATAGCGAAGGGCTGGTGCGCTGGATCATCCCCAGCATCAAGCCTGACCTTCAACGCCAGAAGATCAAGCCAATGGTCGACAGCGCTTAGCGCATCTTGGGCTAGAGATTCGAGCGTTTCCTGTCCTTCAAGCGCCTGTACCACCGTGCAAAGCGGTGCTCGAAAGCCCCAGCGCAACGTGTCGAACAGCTTTTCACGTGCAGCCAAATTCAGCTCGGCCTGCGATTTGGAGTGCTCCATTTGCCCACGAAGCAGCGCCAAATCATTATGTTGCTGCACCGAAGTCTGATCCATCAAACCCGCCGCCTCCAATGGGCGAAGCAAGAGCAAAACCTGCCCTTGAGCCAAGGGCGACAGTCGCACCGACGCGCCAAATTCACCATCTTCATGATTTCCGCTCAAGAACACAGCGGGCAGTTCCAGCGGGTCAATTTGGGTATCCGACTGTGCCATAGCACGAATGATCCCTTCCATCCCCGCCAACACAAAAAGCCGCTCCACAACATCTTCGCCCGGCTTCCAATCGGCAACCTGCGCGCCCTGTGCTGCCTGGATCCGTGCATCCGCATCAATGACAACCAGATTGATCAGTCCAGATGTGAGCAAAGACTGCTGTGCCAGCAGAATTGGGTCGCTTTCCGTCACGCTTCACCCCCTGAGACGCAGGATGTCCGACGCCAACCCGCCAAACAGCTCTGGCACCTGGTTCCCCCGTGATGCTGAGGTTTGAACCAATCTAAGCCCTAACGCCGTGGCTTTAGCCTGTGCCTGCGACAAGGTTTGGATCATCGCCGGGCTGCCATCCATGAGATCAAACTTGTTCAGCGCCAACACCTTTGGGCGTCCCGGAATCACGCTTTCAAGCAAGCTGTAATAATGGTCCAGCGCGTCGATGGTTTCGGGCCGGGTCAGATCAGCGATCAGCAAAGCCCCGGCAGCGCCGATCAAATAGGTGTTCAGCATCGAAGACTTCTGCTGCCCGCCTTCTATGTCCCACAGCACCATGTTCATGGCTTGGGTTTCAC
>JBMTIF010000474.1:0-2449 GCA_049437045.1 Alphaproteobacteria bacterium
TTCAGTCTTGGCGTTGCAGAGAACTACCTTTTCGGGCGCAACCTGACCGGTCGTGCCGGCGTGTTCAATGACAAGGTGAAACAGGATTCGGTGTCGATCAGCAAGACCGGTTTCGATTTTGGCATCGGCTTTGAGGCGGCGCAGGACTATTATCACAACGTCGGATACGAGCTGTCGCAATCCAAGACAACGGAAAGTTCGAAAACGGCAACATCCATTACTGGCGAAAATGGCGCACAGATCCTGACGTCAGCCGCAAGCTATGTCGTTGGACAGGACAGGCTGGACAACAGGCTGGATCCTTCGGAAGGAACCCTTTTCGAGCTGAGACAGGAGCTTGCCGGTATTGGCGGCGACGCGAAATTCTACAAGGTGACCGGCCGGGCCGCCTACTACCGTCCGGTCAACTTTAACGCCCTCTTCTTCGGTGTGAAGGGACGTGCCAGCCAGGTGGTTGGTCTTGGTGAAAAAGTTGCCCAGTCACAGCGCTTCTTCCTTGGAGGGCGTGAAGTAAGGGGTTTTGCGCTCAGCGGCATTGGTCCGCGTGATACAGGATCGAAGGCGGCTGTCGGCGGCAACACTCTTGTCACCGGGTCAGTGGAAGTCGTCTCGCATCTCGGTCTCAGCAAGGACCTCAACATGCGCTGGACGGTGTTTTCCGACTTCGGCAGCGTGTGGGGCACCGACTACCCAAGCGGTGTGACTGGCGCCAACGACAAGTCGATGCGCTCTTCGGTGGGTGTTGGCCTGCTGTGGGATACGGTTGTCGGACCGTTGTCCTTCTACTGGGCAAATCCTGTCTCGAAGAAGAGCTATGACAAGACCAAAACATTCCAGTTCACCATTGGAACCCGGCTCTAGGATCAGTTTGATCATGGCTATCCTGACATCCAGAATTTTTGCCTCTTTCCTGGTTTGTGGCGCCGTGCTCCTGAGCAGTTTTGCGATCCCGGTGCTGACCGTGCCGATGACGGGCGCGGCCCATGCGCAGGAGACGGGTGACGACATGGTCATCAAGCGGATCGGGCTGATTGACCTTGAAGGCGTTCTCAGGGCGTCGAAGGGAACAGCAAAGGTCCGCGAATTGCTGGACAAGCAACGGCTGCTGTTCCAGCAGGAATTCTCCGAGCGCGAGGCAGCTCTTCAGCAGACGGAACGTGAACTGACTTCACAGCGTGAGCTGTTGTCCGAAGACGTTTTTGCCGAGAAACTCTCGCAGTTCGAGGCAGACGTTGCCACGATCCAGAAGGAGATCCAGTACCGCCGCGAGGCCATTGACGTGGCGTTTCAAGATGCCCAGTCCAAGCTGCGTCGCATTGCCCTCGAGATCGTGACAGAAGTTGCCGGAGAGAAACGGCTCGACCTTGTTCTGGTCAAGGATTCTGCCCTGATCTTTCGGCCGACGCTGAATATTTCCGACGAAGTGCTGCAACGTCTTGACGAACGCACCAAGAACGCAAGGCTCGAGGTGACGATCGATCCCCCGAAACCGGCCAGCCAGGAGTAGGCCATGGCCATTGACCGCAGCTTCTTTTCCGTCACCGCACAGGGTGTCGATGCGCTTGCGGGTGCGGCTGGTGCCGACATTGTTCGGGGAGCGGACAGGCAGGCTGTGGACGCCGCGCCTGTTTCCGAGGCCGGCCCCGGCCATCTGTGTTTTCTGACGGAAAAAGCGGACAAGACGCTGATTACCCGGCTTTCCGGCGCTGTTGTCATCACCACCCCAGCTCTTGCCAAAGAGCTTCCAGAGGATTGCGCGGCACTGATTTGCGGCAATCCCCGTCTGGGGTTTGCACGTGCGCTGGGTCTGATGGTCGCCGAGATCGGTGCCTGCCATCCACCGCAGCAGGCGGTTACGATCGATGGTGTCACTGTCGGGAATAACGTCAGCGTTGGCGAGAATGTTTCCATCGGAAAGGGTACGATCATCGAGCCGGGCGTCGTCATCCATCAGGGTGTGGAGATCGGCCGCAACTGCAGGATCGGAGCGAATGCCGTTCTTTCGCACTGTCGGCTTGGCGATGAAGTCCGGATAGGCGCCAACAACGTGATCGGCGGAAGCGGCTTCGGGTTCGAGATCACAGACGAGGGCCCTGTATTGCTGGAGCATGTTGGGTCGGTCGAGATCGGCCGGAGCAGTCGTATCGGGGCAGGATGCACGATCGACCGCGGCACGCTGGGCAGGACGAAGATCGGAGAATCGGTCATGATCGACAACCTTGTTCACATCGCCCACAACTGCATTGTCGGTGACCGCGCGGTGCTGGCGGCGCAGGCCGGCCTTGCTGGCGGCGCGATACTCGGCGAGGGCGCGATACTTGCAGGCCAGGCGGGTGTCGGCTCACAAGTCACCGTGGGCAAGGGGGCCATCGTGATGAGTCAGTCCGGGGTTACCAAGGACGTTCCCGATCACACCACAGTTGTCGGTTTTCCGGCTGAGGAAACGCGA
>JBMTIF010000475.1:0-2446 GCA_049437045.1 Alphaproteobacteria bacterium
TCCAGCAGGGCGCAATTTTTCTCGTTGATCCCCCCGATAGCAACGGCGGGCAAGGAAATTCCATCTATGATAGCTGCAATTCCAGTTGCTCCCAAAGCGTCTCCTGCGTCTGATTTCGTGCCTGTGGGAAAGGCTGGACCGACGCCGATGTAATCAATCACGTGAGGCCCTTCGATCAGCAGATCATCCAACCGTGCGCGCTCGACCGCTGTTCCGACTGACCAACCAATGATGGCGTCCGCGCCCAAAAGCTGCCGTGCCAGCGAAGGATCCATATCGTCTTGGCCCAAATGGACACCGTCGGCGCGCAGCGCTTGCGCCAGTTCGACATCGTCGTTGACCAGAAACGGAACTTTCAGGGCTTTGGCACGTTGGTAAAGCGGTTCAACCGCTTCCTGACGCCTTGGTAAGGGTGCCTGCGCGATTTCAGACTTATCGCGCCATTGGATGCAGGTTACGCCGCCTGCCACCGCCTCTTCCAGCAGGTCAAGGGCGCTTTGGTCTGCTGCCAGGTCCTGCGGGCCAAAGACCAGATACAGCCGCAGCGCGGATTCAGGCAGACGTGGCACTGTAGAAAGCATCGAGAAGCGCAATCTTGAAACTGGCCGGTCCTTTTGCAGATTTGGCGGCATAGTCGGCAGCACCGCTCATGAGATGCAGTGCGGCAACTGCCGCTTCGAATGGGTCGTCAGAGACAGCCAGAAACGCGGCGCACAGGGCTCCAGCGACGCAGCCCGTTCCGGTGATGGAAGCCATCATCGGATCACCGCCTGTCAGCCGCACAATGCGATCGGTGGAGACAACGTAATCCGTCGCGCCTGTCATCGCGACGACGGTTCCATACTTCTCGGCGAGCAAGCGGGCGACGCCAGCGGCTTCCTCAGGGGTTGCAAGGCTATCGACGCCTTCGACCACCCCGGCTTGACCGCCCAAGGCCAGGATCTCACCGGCATTGCCGCGAATGATGCCGGGGTTTAGCCGCAGCACCTGCGCGGCGATATCTTTGCGAAGCTGGGTTCCGCCTGCGCCGACGGGGTCAAAAACCCATCTTTTGGCCGCTTTGGCTGCTTTAGCATAGGGCTCGGTGGATTGGGGAACGCCCATGTTGACCAGCACAGCTCCGGCTGAACCGGCTATGGTCTCGATCTCCACCGGGCTGTTCGCCATGATCGGCCTGGCCGAAACGGCATTCAGGGCGTCAGCAACGAAAGTCATGGTGACGGGGTTGGTTACGCAATGAACCAACGGACGTTCGGCCTGCAGCCGAGGCAGCAAGGTGCCAATACTCGACATCAGCTCTGTACCTCATTCCAGCCTGACAGGGTTGAGACAGCCCGTTCATAGGACTGGGCCACCTTACGTGTCATGGCGTTGGTGTTGGCGAAGTCTGCCAGAATGCCTTCAGCGGCCAGCTTTGCCGCTTCAATGATTTCGGCTGGCATTTCCTGAATACTGGTGCCTTCCGCTCGCAGAGCGTCCAGCGCCTGTGCATTGAACCACGTTGCTTCGGCCAGACCCGCATCATTTTCGGCGTCGCAGGCGTTGTGCACGGCGGCCTGTAACTCAGGGGTCAGGCTGGCCCAAAGGTTGGCGTTAATCAGGGCTTCAGCGGTTCCGTTGGGCTTGTTGAAACCGGGGAAGTAGTAATGGTCTGCGACTTGATTGAAGCCTAGCCCCCGGTCGGCGAAAGGACCGAGGAACTCGACAGCGTCGATGGCGCCGGACTGGAGTGCACCGAAGATTTCCGAGGGGGGCAGCGTGACGGTTGCGGCACCCAACTGGCGGTAAATTTCACCGCCAAGGCCTGCCGTGCGGATCCGGACGCCTTTCAGGTCTGAAAGTCCGGTCAGTGGGGATTTGAACCAACCCGCCATGTTTGCCCCGGAGTTGCCTGCGAGCAGGGGTTTGACGTCCAGTGGCGCATAGGCTTCATCCCAGAGCGCCTGCCCGCCACCAAAGCGGATCCAGGCGTTGTGCGCGCTGGGGCTGAGGCCGAAGGGAATGGTTGTGAAGTAGGCTGAAGCCGCCACACGGCCCGCCCAGAAGAACGATGCGGTATGGGCCATTTCCGCCGTGCCGTCCGCGACGGCGTCCAGAACGCCAAAGGGCGAGGTCAATTCACCTGCGCCCAGCACCTCAACCTCGATCTTACCGGCGGTGGCGGCGGTTATTCGTTCTCCGAGGCGATCGGCCGTTGTGCCAGGGCCTGCGCTGCCCTTGGCCCAGGACGTGACCATGCGCCAGCGCTGGCGGCCTTGGCTGAGCGCTGGACGGGAAAGTGCGGCGGTGCCTGCCAAAGCTGCGCCTGCGGTTAAGGCGAGGCCAGTCGCGCTCGAGCGTTGGAGGAACTGGCGGCGTGACGGGTTTTCGGGGTTGGTGCTCATGATTTCAGGTCTCCCTCCGCTGGCATGATCCAGATCCGGTTCGATGGGTATGATCTCAGCCG
>JBMTIF010000476.1:0-2440 GCA_049437045.1 Alphaproteobacteria bacterium
GCCTGCGACGCTCAATCGCCTGTGACTTTCGTCCACGCAGCTTATGTGTAACCAAACACGGCGTATAGGCCCCAGACGGCAGCGCCCGCACAAGGTCAAACCACAGGCACTCACGGCAATATGAGCTTCGCGTCCCCCTCTTCCTCTTCTCCGGCTCCGGCCGGCGCTGCACCCAGCAACGCCGCAGGGCAAGCGCCCTCGACCAGCAGTCTGGCCGTCGTGCTGACATGGCTCTGGGGATCCGCCGCGCTGGTCTTCGCCATGGCCCTGATCGGCGCCATTACCCGGCTCACGGAAAGCGGTCTGAGCATCATGGAGTGGAATCTGCTCGCAGGCACCTTTCCACCCCTGTCTGATGCCGAGTGGCTGCGCGTCTTCGAAGAATACAAGCTCACGGGCGAGTATCAGAAGCAGCATCTTGGTGCGCTCAGCATGGAGGGCTTCAAGCAGATTTTCTGGTGGGAATACATTCATCGGCTCTGGGGTCGCCTGATCGGCATGGCCTTCCTCGCCGGGCTGGTGGTCTTCGCCGTTGCCCGGTTCCGGGGCCGCTGGCCACAGCTGGCGTGGCTGATGCCGCACGCCGTGTTCGGCTTCGTGCTGATCTGCTTTCAGGGCTTTCTGGGCTGGTACATGGTAAGCAGTGGCTTCGACACCGACCTGATCGACGTGTCGGCCTACCGGCTCGCGGCGCATCTGTCGCTGGCGGTGATCATCCTGCTGTACTTCGTTGGTCTGGGGGTTCGGGCCCGGAGCGGCACATTGCCGTTCAGCGCCGCTCACTGGCTCAACCTGCCAACCGCGCTGCTGGTGCTGGTACTGGCGACGCTGGTCTCGGGGGCCTTTGTTGCTGGGCTGAATGCGGGGCTGGTCTACAACGAATTTCCGACCATGGGAGACGGACTGGTGCCGGCAGATTATCGGTCGTCCCTGCCCCTTTTGCGGAATCCCTTCGAAAACCCAGTCGCGGCCCAGTTCCACCACCGCATTTTCGCCAGCGTCACCGTGCTAATGGTCGCGATTTTCGCTGTGATTGTCGCCTGGCGCGCCGGGCCGGGTCCGGTCCGGTTCTGGGCGCTTGCAGCACTGCTGGCAGTGGTCGGACAGTACCTCCTGGGGGTTGTCACCCTGCTCTACGCCGTACCGATTCCGCTCGGTGCAGCGCACCAGGGGGGTGCGCTGATTCTGCTCATGAGCATAACGCTATGGCGGGCGCATAATAACGGATAGCGTTGCAGAAAGCGTCATACCGGGGTGTTCCGTCCCTGCGCGTAATGTATCGAAATACGCGCATAACGTGAAAAATCAGAACGAAGTCGAGCGGTTCGGTACCCAATCGACACAGCGACCCCCCTGAAATCAGTGAAAGCCACGGATTTGGCCCGACTGGCCGCGTATTTGTACCGTTGAACCCAACAAAGTCCCGCCGTTGCAATTTGCGTTGCGCGAATATTTCAAAGGGCTCAATTTTTGATGAGACACGCCATTATTCATGGTTTGGCGCAGGCTGCCGTCGTGGTTGCAGCCCTCAGCGCCTTTCAGGCTGCCGGTGCACAGACGCTGATCCCCGTGCGGGGAGCGTCCGGCTTCGAGAGCTTTGCACCCGCCGCTGGGATCCCGGGAGCCGTCCCTAACTACGCCGCCTATGGGTTGAACCCGGTTCAGGTGAGCAACGGCATTCCCATGGGCGGCGTCGCCGGGCCACTGGCTGACGCATCGCGTGACGCCCTGCCCTTCGCAACCATGGTGGTTAGCCGCAGCAGCGCGCCCGAACGGGTGATCCTGTCCAAGTCCTCCCTGACACAGATGACAGCAACCCCACGTGCGACCACCGCCCATAACAGCAGCAAGTTCGGCGGACAGGTTGATCCGGCGACCTATAGCGAAGGCGCAAAGACTTTCCTCAACGAAAGCGCTGGCTCCATTACCATCCCGGCGACGGAAACCATCCTCATCGGCCCGACCGAAGTGGTCCGGCCAGGCTCACCACGCCAGGCAGAAGCCGCCGTGCAGAGCGGACAGCCGCACTGCCGGGGTTTTGCCCTTACCAGTGGCGGCGCCCTGATCGCAACGGGCGGTTCTGGTTACGAAGCGCTGATCCTCGGTGCTGACTGCGACACGCTGATCAGGGCGGCTCTGGAAGCCGGGCACGGGGTAATTTTTTCGGCATCGGTCCTCTTCAGCGGCAGCAGCGACGCCATTTCGACACAGGCTGAGCGTGCGCTGGAAATGACCGCCATCGCCATCAATGCGTCGACCGGACGCTATGACGTTGTCGGTTACGCGTCCCACGACGGAACTGATTATGCCAACAAGCAGATAGCACTTAAGCGTGCAAAAGCTGCGGCATACTTCCTGACACAGTCTGGGGTCAGACGCGCCAAACTCGACACAGCGGGACGCGGTGGAACCCGCATGTTCGGTCCAGAACCGGCTGTGA
>JBMTIF010000477.1:0-2422 GCA_049437045.1 Alphaproteobacteria bacterium
ATGTCGTCCGTCACGCCCGTCAGCAGAGTTGGTTGGCAGCGGTTGCCTTCCCACTCGCCTCCAGCCGTGATGGTTGCGCCTTTGGCAACCGCATCGGCGATATGGTCTTTCACGCGTTGTCGCTGACGGTCAGAAATGATTGGCGCAATTACTGTTGCAGGGTCGCGTAAGTCGCCCATGCCGACCTTGTTCGCCGCAACGAAGGAGAAGCGTTTGACGAATTCGTCGTAGATTGGTCGCTCGACATAAAAGCGGCTGGAGCCAATGCAGGCTTGGCCGGCGAACATGAAAATCGACCGCGCTGCGATTGGAATGACTTCATCGAGATTTGCATCAGCCAGGACAATCGTCGGGCTCTTGCCACCCAATTCCAGCGTGTGCGGCGTGCGGTTCTTGGCGCAAATCTGAGCGATGTGCTGGCCGACGACCGAAGAGCCGGTGAAAGTGACGAAATCCACTTCCTTATGACTGGTCAGGCTGTCGCCAATCTCAGCACCAGGGCCAGTGACGACATTGTAGGAGCCAGCCGGGAAACCCGCCTCAGCGATGATTTCTGCAAAGAGAACCGTCAAGTGTGGCGCCATCTCGGAGGGCAGGTGCACCACCGTATTGCCGACCGCCAGAGCATTAGCGACAAGCCGGGTTGTTTTGATCAGTGGAACGTTGAATGGCGTGATGATGGCGACCACGCCCAGCGGTTCCCGGATCGACATGGAAACCTTGTTCGGTGCATCCGAAGGGATGGTTTCACCGCGCACGTAGCGGCAAAGGCCTGCCGCTGCACGGACCATGGTCAGCCCTTTATTGAACTCAAACATTGCTTTGGAGACAGGTGAGCCAATCTCATCGACCAGACAATTCACCAAATCAGCCTGTCGCCGCTCCATGATCTCTGCAACGCGGAGCAACATCCGCTCACGTTCCATTGGCAACGTTGCCCGATAGGCCGGAAATGCAGCCTTTGCTGCCCTCACTGCCTTGTCCATGTCACTGGCGCTGCCCTTGGCTGCCTGTCCATAGAGGCTGTCATCCAAGGGGTTAAAGATGTCAAACACTGCGCCGTCTTCTGAGGCGACCCAATCACCGCCTATGAAGTGCTGGAAAGGCTGGGAATGTGAGGTTTTGGCCATTAAACGAGCTCCTGCGGTATTTAAGCCTTGGCTCTATTCGGGGCGAGAGCCGGTCAATCGGTGGGGGTAAGCGTCAAACTTTCGAGAAGTCGGGGCACCACTTGAGTACCGCTTCCTGAAAGCTCGGGCGGTCGCGGAAGGATGCGGCCCAGCGCGTGATGTTCGGGAACTCTTCGAACGGGTAGCCGCAGCCAATCAAGACATGATGCAGCGGGATCCACGAAATATCAGCCAGCGTGAACTGATCGCCCAAAACCCATGCTTTGCCTTCAAGTGCCTCGTCGAGTTTGGTGAAGCAGTCGTGCAAGATGGCTTTTGCTTTGGCGATGTCTTCATCGCTGAACATGGCACCGCCTGCATGCTTTTTGTGGAACGTCTTCAATTCCTGATTCTGCTGAAGCGCGTCGTACTTTTGCTGTTCTTCTTCTGTTTTCTGGATCTTCTTGGCGATCCGCGTTGCGTAGACATAGGGCTTGACCGCCGGGACGTGGATGGATCCCGCCAGCCGCAACCATTCCAGCATTTCCGCTTCTGTCTCGGGCGAGCGAAGGGGCGGATCGGTGAAAGTCTCATCGAGGTAGTCAATGATCTCATTAGACTCAATGTGTACGACGCCATCGTGGACAAGCGTTGGGACCAGACCGTTTGGATTGATGCCAAAGTAGTCGTCGGAGATGTTTTCCTTCTTCTTCAGGCTCAAGTGATGGCTGGTCCATTCCAGACCCTTCTCCTCCAGCGTCATCCGCACCCGCATTGAGCAGTTGGAGATATCACCATGATAAAGGTGCAGGCCGGTAAAGGCCTCGACGGATTTATTGGTTGGAATAATGATCGCCATTGGTTTTGATCTTCCCCCGCAAAACGCTGTTTTGGATCCCAAATGTCTGACTCAACCTCAATGAATCAACAATTGAGCCCCGTTATATGGTGATTGATTCCATAAACAGGATCCCATGACAAGCTAATCAGCCGCTCATTCCTGCAGAAATTGCAGAATTCTTGACTTTGGGATCCCATTCGGTAGGTAATGGCTTTATGGAATCAATTGACACTGAATTGGCCAACCGGATCCGGAACGACATTGTGCTTGGTGCTTACGGTGAAGGTGAGCGGTTGTCCGAGGCGCAGTTGTGTGACACGCACAAGGTGTCACGGACACCCATTCGTCTTGCCTTGCGTATGTTGGAACGAGAAGGCCTGATCCGGCGAAGCGAAGGGCGCGGCTATTTCGTCAACAGCCCCACGGTGAATGATATTATGCAGGCGGTGCAGGTGCGAGGGCATCTGGAAAG
>JBMTIF010000478.1:0-2407 GCA_049437045.1 Alphaproteobacteria bacterium
CACCATGCCGCTGCTGATGGCCAATGGGGGCTACGCGTTCAAGAAAGTTGACGGTGTTTACGATGGCTCCACCACGGGTGTGAACAATGAAGGCGCGGTTATTGGCGCGTCTATGGTTAAGGAACTTATCACCTCCGGCACCATGCCTGAGGGCGTTGACTACGGCATCATGGATGGCGCGATGAACAAGGGCGAGGTCGCTATGGTCATCAACGGTCCTTGGTCCTGGGGCGGTTTTGACGGGTCTGGCATCAACTACGGCGTTGCGCCGCTGCCATCGGTCAACGGCCAGCCTTCCCCTGCCTTTCTGGGCGTGCAGGCCTTTGCCATCAATGCCGCCTCGCCCAACAAGGATCTCGCGGTCGAGCTGCTGGAAAACTACGTGCTGACCGATGAAGGTTTGGCGACCTGGAACGCAAACTCTGCCATGGGTGCGCTGACAGACATTTCCGCGGGTGTAGCACAGAATGATGAGCGCGTGTCTGCAACGCTTGCCGGTGCCGCTGTTGGTATTCCGATGCCGTCGAACCCTGAGATGGGTGCCTTCTGGGGCGCGATGGGTCCGGCACTGAGCAACATCACCACGGGTGCTGCTTCGGTTGAAGACGCCCTGAACGATGCTGCGGCTCGTATTCTCGGGATGTAGTCTCTGCGCTAAAAAGGGGGGCGGACGGGCTCAGGTCAAGCCAGCCTCTCCGCCCTCTTTCTTCTTAACAGGACGGTATCAAACCTCATTCGGTTTTAGGCACCTCCGAGGACACAGGACCAGCAAGGAGCGCGCCCGTGGACGCGATCAGCAGTAAAGGTGGACGCTTCCAGTCCGGTCTGGACTGGCTCCGTTTTGGCCTTGTACTCGGGTTTTCAATTCTGCTGCTTTACGTGGCCTTCGTGTTCTACACCATCGGCCAACCCCTGCTTGCCGTCATGCTGCTGGGCTTGTCGGTTGGCTCCGCACTGATCTTTGGATCGCGACGGTTCTATGCCTACCGGTTCATTTTCCCCGGGATCGCAGGCATCCTGCTGTTTATCCTCTTTCCCGTCATCTACACGGTCTATCTGGGCTTCACCAACTACAGTTCCTTCAACCTGCTCAGTTTTGATCGCGCCAAAGCGGTCACCCTGCAGGCGCAATCGATCGACAAAAGCACCGAGCGGGGCTTTGCCGTTGCGCCGGAGGGGACGGGATACCGGATTTACCTGCCGGATGAGGGTCTCCTCTCCGACCCTGTCACCCTCAGTGGTGACGCGCCCGAGCGTGCCGCCCTGGTCATGGCATCCTCAGGCGGGCCAGAGCGCCTGCTGGAAACACGCGACGCGATAAAGCTGCGCGGTGGTTTGAAGCAACTCGAGCTGATCCGGCCCGATGGCCTGATCTTGCGTAACGCCGGCCTTCGGACTTTTGCCGAAGTGACCCCGGACTATGAGGTTCTCGACCGACAGACCCTGCGTCGGGGTGCTGATGGTGAGATCTTCCGCGCCAATCATCGCGTCGGGTTCTTTGAAAGTGACACCGGGGAACGCCTTACACCCGGCTGGCGGGTTCGGATCGGCTGGGCCAACTACGCGCGTGTGCTGCAGTCCAAGGGGGTGCGCGCACCTCTCATCGGGATCTTCATCTGGACGGTGATTTTCGCGGTGCTGTCCGTTGGTTTGACGTTTGCGCTGGGACTGGTTCTCGCCTCGGTCTTGCAATGGCCGCACCTGCGCTTCAAGCCAGTGTACCGGGTCTTGCTCATCCTGCCCTACGCGGTGCCATCGTTTATCTCGATCCTGGTCTTCAGAGGGCTCTTCAATCAGAACTTCGGGGAGATCAACTTGATCCTGGAGGCTCTGTTCGGCATCCGACCTGAGTGGTTCACCAATAGCTTTCTTGCGCGAACCATGATCGTCATCGTCAATATCTGGCTGGGCTATCCCTATATGATGCTGCTCGCTATGGGCTTTTTGCAATCCGTGCCGGAGGATCATCGCAAGGCCGCGACAATCGAAGGGGCCTCAGCTCTCAAGGTGTTCTTCAGCATCACCTTGCCGCAGATCGTGCCTCCTTTCCTGCCGCTGCTGATTGCCAGTTTTGCGTTTAACTTCAACAACATGGTGCTGATCTTGCTCCTCACGCGCGGCGGTCCTGATCGACCCGGAACCGTCATTCCAGCCGGCGAGACCGATATTCTGGCGAGCTTCACCTACCGCATGGCCTTCATGGACAGCGGGACGCAGTTTGGCCTCGCGGGTGCCATCACCTTCCTGATCTTCGTCATCGTCGGCGTCATCGCTTACGCCAACTTCATCGCGCTGCGGCGCATGGCCAACAAGGGCGGGGGAGCCTGAGCATGATTGTCGAAAACCCACGTGAGTTGATGGTCAAGAAGATCCTCAAGTCCTTGTTGATGAGTTAAATAAACTTAGA
>JBMTIF010000479.1:0-2406 GCA_049437045.1 Alphaproteobacteria bacterium
CACGAAGGCGGTCACGCTCTGGTTGGCGTGCATGTTCCTCTGCGCGACAAGCTGAACAAGGTTACGATCATTCCTCGTGGTGGAGCGGGGGGCTATGCTCAGTTCCTGCCAGAGAATGACGCGGCCATGCTCAAACGCAAGGAGCAGTGGAAGGCTGAATTGGCGATGGCTTACGGCGGTCGCATTGCTGAGGAATTCATCTACGGCCCGGAACATGTAACGGCTGGAGCGATTTCAGACATCCAGATGGCCACTCAGCAAGCCCGTGTCATGGTCGAGCGCCTCGGTTTCTCCGACCGCTTGGGTCTGCGTGCTTTTGGCTCTGATCAAGGTGAAGGCATGTTTGGCGGCATGACCAAGAATTACTCGGATGATTATGCCAAGATCATCGACGAGGAAGTCGAGCTGCTGCTGAAGACCGCAGAGGACACGGCGCGTCAGATCATCAGCGATAATCTGGATGGCTTGCAGCGGCTGAAGGAAGCCCTGATTGAGTATGAGACGCTCAGCCGTGAAGAGGTTGAAGCCGTTCTGCGCGGTGAAGAGCTTGCGCGCGAGAGCCGTCGCGTAGAGCCGACACGCCATGCCGATGACGATGACGACAAGCCAGCGCCAGCTCCCGTTCCGAAGCCCGCATCTGGCACGTCCGCGCTGCCGGGCATCGGTGGCCCTGCTGCTGACAGCTAAGAGCGCGTGTTTCAACGCCTACCGATACGCCCGGTGACTGAGTTGCCGGGCGTTTTTCTGTCTCGTACCTGTGAGAGAATAGATCATGAATGAAGACGGTTTTCATGTCAGCCACTGGGCCGGACTGGACCTCGAACGGCCCCATGTCATGGGCATTCTTAATGTCACGCCAGACAGTTTCAGCGATGGCGGCAAGTTCGACCACATCGACGCCGCCCTGACACAGGCGCGTCGGATGGTGGCCGAGGGCGCTTCCATCGTGGATGTCGGTGGGGAAAGCACCCGGCCCGGTGCGGCTGAAGTCAGCGTGGCCGAAGAAATTGCTCGGGTTCAGCCTGTCATTGAAGCGCTGGCCAATGAGGGTATTCTGGTTTCTATCGACACGCGCAAACCCAAAGTGATGGAAGCGGCAGCGACAGCGGGTGCCGGGATCATCAACGACGTAACCGGTCTGACTGGTGATGCCGTCTCAATGGCAACGGCATTGGACCTCAACCTCCCTGTTTGTGTCATGCACATGCAGGGGGAGCCGCAGACAATGCAGCAGGCTCCGACCTATGAAGATGCGCCGTCCGAAGTCTTTGAGTTCCTTGCTGGACAGGCTGAAGCGCTGATGAACGGGGGAATGATTGCCGACAAGATTTGCCTCGACCCCGGGATCGGATTTGGCAAGAATCTGGATCATAATCTGCAGATCATGGCGCGGCTGGATGAGCTGGTCGATGCGGGTTGGCCGGTTATGCTGGGTGCATCCCGCAAGTCGTTCATCAGCAAGCTCACGGGCGCAGCGGTGGATCAGCGCATGGGCGGTTCAATTGCTGCTGTTTTGGCGGGTTATGGTGCCGGAGTGAGCATTTTCCGCGTTCACGACGTGCAGGAAACGGTGCAGGCTTTAACTGTGGCTCAAGCCATCTCCACCGCTCTTTGATCGCAAAAGACCAACTAGGATTTTACCGCAATGATGACTCTGTATTCCGTCCGGATTTCACCCTTTGGCCGCAAGATCAAAGTCCTGCTTAAGGAGTTGGGCCTCGAAGATCAGGTCGAGGTTGTCGCTGCAAACACACTGGAAGACCCTGACTTTCTGCTGGAATCAAATCCACTGGGAAAAATCCCGGTTCTTAAAACTCCTGACCACGGCGATATCTCGAATTCTTCGCTGATCGCCCGCTACTTGCTGGAGAAATCTGGGGCAGGGGCTGTGGTGAGCGGGGACTGGCAAGCGCTGAAGCTTGAATCCCTCTGTGACGGTGCGCTCGAAGCAGCCTTGTTGCTGGTTTACCGCGGTCGGTTTGAGATGACAGGCGGGGACGTATTTTTTGACCGCCAGCGGGACAAGGTCATTCGCGCACTGGATCGCCTTGAAACCATGGCCTCTGCATTCGGAACCGATGGCGCGCCGAGCATTGGCGAGATCGGTGTGGTGGTGTTGGCCGAATACCTTGCCTTCCGTGAGCCTATTGGCGATTGGCGGCAGGGTCGCCCACAGCTTTCCGCCTTTGTTGATGCAGTCAGCCAGCGTCCGTCCTTCCAAGCCACCCAGCCTGCTGGTTGATTGACGTGGACGAGCGTCTCCTTGCCCTGCGGGCGGCCATGTTGCCGTCCGTCACCAGTGGTCATTGGCGGGAGTTCGATGGCAAGGGTTTGGGGCAAATCCTGCTGGGACCGGGGGATTGGTTGCCTTGGCTCAGCTGGCCTTTCGACGTTCAGATTTGGGTC
>JBMTIF010000480.1:0-2402 GCA_049437045.1 Alphaproteobacteria bacterium
GAAAAATCGCTGGTCCTTTCATGGTCTCAGCTTCCCTTCTCGTTTCTCATTATTCACGCCATCAGCGCTTTGGCTTCAGCTGCACTCAAAGCAGCCGGACGCTCGCACGTGCTGGCAATATTGACGACTTCACCGATTTCACCGGCTGTAATCAGGGCAAGAAGCACTTCCATGACGTGCTGGGCCAAATCCTGCCCGCAGCGGTGCGGGCGGCCTTCACGTATGGCCGCAGCCATATCCGCCAGACCTGACGTTCTGTAGTTGGCCATTTTCCCTTGATTGTGGTCTTCGTTTGGAACGCCAAACGGGTGGTCAAAGGCTGGTAATTCGCGCGGCTCGGAACCGTCTGTTGCGCGCACTTCGCCGCCGAAAAAGTTTGGATCCGGCACGAAAACCGAACCCTTTTCACCGTAGAGCTCAATCGGTGACAAGCCGTGTGCGTGCACGTCCCAAGACGTGTTCAGCGTGACGGTCGCACCGTTGACAAACTCCAGCACGCCGCGCAGCGATGTTGGTGTTTCCACCGTTACGAATTCACCGGCTCGGGGTTGAGATGTGATCTCACGCTTGGTGCGTGGCGTCGAAGAAAAACACGCAAGGCGCTTCACAGGACCAATCAACTGCACGAGGTTGGTCACGTAGTAAGGACCCAGGTCCAGAACCGGACCACCGCCGGGTTTGAAGAAGAAATCCGGGTTCGGATGCCACATCTCCATCCCGCGCCCCATGACCGAGGCCACGCCGCCGGTAATGACACCCAAATCGCCACTATCAAGCAGCGCACGCGCCTGCTGATGCGCGCCGCCCAAAAAAGTATCAGGCGCAGAGCCAACCCGCAGCCCTTTACTGGCCGCCAGATCAAGCAGTTCCTGCCCCTCGCCAACGCTCAGAACAAACGGCTTTTCCGAAAAAACATGCTTTCCGGCATCCAGAATTTGCCGTGACACCTCAAAGTGTGCTGCGGGGATGGTCAGGTTTACGATGATGTCGATATCATCGGCCGCCAAAATCTCATCCACGCTCAGCGCGCGAACACCATACTTCTCGGCCTGCCCACGGGCTGCATCCATGTTCAGATCAGCACAGGCGCGCATCTCGATGCCTTTGAACATCTTGGAAAGGCCCAGATACGCACTGGAAATGTTACCGCAGCCGATGACACCGACGCCCATTACATTGTCACTCATGGCTCAAGCACTCATTTTACGAACATTGGAGTAAGCCCGTTCCGCAAAGCGGCGCGGGTCAGAAGGCTTATCGTGTTCCATCACGAAGGTTTTGGTCGCTGACTGAGAGCGAACAGCTATGAGCAGGTCGGCCCAAGGCATAACCCCCTCGCCCACATCGGCCCAGCCGTCTTCGTCCGCATTTTCCCCGTCGGGCGCAATGTCCTTGAGGTGCACGGAGGTGATACGGCTCCCGTACTTCTCGATCCATGCAAACGGATCAGCACCGCCGCGAACAATCCAAGCAACGTCAGCTTCCCACTCAATCTCAGAAGCCGTTTCGAGGATGACCTCCATCGGCGTAGACCCGTCTTCGAGTGTAGCAAACTCAAAGTCATGGTTATGCCAACCAAAGTTATAGCCCGCAGCCGTCAGGGATTGGCCCACGGCTGCCAGCCGTTGAGCAAAAGCGGTCCAGCCAGCGCGATCCGTCGGACGCTGGTCGGGCATCAGGTAAGGTGCGTAAAGCGTTTGAATGCCGAGCGTAGCAGCCAAGGCCACCATCTCGTCAAACTTGTTTTCCAGATCGTCAATCGCAACGTGAGCGGATGGCATGGTCAGGCCAAGCTCATCCATCATCGCACGCAGCCCCGCGGGATCACCCATGACCCCGCCAAAGCCTTCAACCTGCGTGTAACCTGTTGCCGACAGATGCTTCAAAACATCCGCAAGGTCGGAATCTTCTCGTGAAGAGTACAGCTGGTAAGAAAGATCCATTCCCCATAAATCCTTATTCTAAATCCGCTTCTCATCGGCATCGAACATCGAACCGCGTGCCGGGTCGAAACCGATTTTCACCGTGTCTCCGCTACGGAGTTGCAACTGCCCCTCAACCCGGAAACGGAAAGAAAGATCATCAATCATCGCCCACACCAGCGTGTCTGCGCCCATGGGTTCAACGACTTCAACCGTCACTTCGCGGCTGAATGGCGCGGTCTCGGCTGCATCACCAAACAGAACATGCTCAGGGCGAATGCCCAGCGTTACGCCCTGCATCGGTCCGCTCTTCAGCGTCTGGGTCAGCTCGTAACCGTCCATCGCAATGTTCAGGCTGCCAGAGGAGAACATAAGCTTCTCCCCCGGGGTCAGCGTCCCCTCGATAAAGTTCATCGCGGGCGAGCCAATGAAGCCTGCGACGTACTTGTTCACTGGGTTGTTGTAGATGTTGTAAGGCGT
>JBMTIF010000481.1:0-2385 GCA_049437045.1 Alphaproteobacteria bacterium
GGCGCCATAAGTCACGGTTTTCTCCGGGTCCCAGATCACCAGATCGGCATCCATCCCTTCGGCAATCGCGCCTTTTCGCGGAAGGCCATAAATCTGCGCTGGAGTGGTTGAAGTCAGGTTGGCAAAGGCCGTGACATCGCGGCGTCCCTTTGTGACCAGAGCGTCAAACAGCAGCGGAAGGCGTGTTTCGAGGCCGGGGAGACCATTGGCGATTTTGGTGAAATCCGGGTTTTCACCAGCGGCTAACTTTCCGGTCTCATCAAATCGGTAGGGCGCATGGTCCGAGGAGACAAGATTGATTGTTTGTGCCCACAGCGCCTGCCAAAGCGCTTCCTGATCGGCTGCGGTCCGCTGGGGCGGGGAGCACATCCACTTGGCACCTTCCAGCCCGGGCTTTTCCAGCACCTCTTGGGTCATGAGCAAATAGTGTGGGCAGGTCTCCGCCCAAATCGGTGCTCCGCGCGCTTTGGCGGCGGCTATGGCCTCGATGGCTTCAGCGGTCGAGATGTGGAACAGCATGACAGGGTGATTCAGATACTCTGCAAACCGGCACATGCGCTCGACGGCCTCGATTTCGGCCATGCGAGGGCGCGATTGGGCGTGAAAGTGCGGCGCTGTCTTCCCGGCGGCGAGCAAGTCGGCCTTTGCCTGCGCGATGATGGCGTCATTTTCCGCGTGAACACAGACCAGAGCGCCATGCTCCTTACCGCGCTTGAGAATGCGGAGAATTTCGCCATCAGAGAGCTGAATGTTGTAGGTTGTGAAGACTTTCAGTGAACGATGACCAGCCTCTATCAATGCACCGAGGTCAGCATCGAAATTCGCCACAGAGGTATCGGTGAGGGTCAGGTGAAAGGCGTGATCGATCATCGCCCCGCGCTTGGCGCGGTCTGCATAGTCCTGCACCGTGTCGGTCAGGCTTTGACCTGCGGCTTGGGCGGCAAAGGATATGACACTGGTGGTTCCGCCCATAGCGGCAGAGCATGTGGCCGTTTCGAAGGTATCGGCGTTCCACTGACCCATGCCGGACATCTGTTCGATGTGCGCATGGACATCGACCCCGCCGGGTAGAACCAGACGTCCAGAGGCGTCAATCTCACGCTCTGCCGTAGAAATCGGCGCGCCGACGGATACGATGCTTTCGCCCGCAACTGCCAGATCACCTTTGACGATCCCGTGCGGCGTTACAATCTGTCCGCCGCGAATAACCAGATCAATACCATCCGCCACCGCGTCATCTGCCCCCTGAAACCAAGATCAGGGGGCAGTATGACGCTCCGTGCGTTACACGCAAGGTTCGGGAGGAGAGGAGCGGTGGGTGATGGTCTATACGGAGTTGATAAGCCGAATATCCCCAGGGACTGACGAAAAGAAAAAACGTCGCGTAATGTCCAATTATGCGAACATATTGTGTGACGTAAGTCACTCCAATTAAAAAACACAGCTATGTTAATGAAATACCACTGTATTCCGGCCTAATTAGCGGCCTAGCTAAAGGCATATTTGAATTATTTATTTTCTTTGGTGCCTAATGATTAAGGTCATTTCTTCTCTGCTTATTCTCGCAGGGGTGGTTCTTTTGTCCGGTTGCAAGCCGGATACCTATCAAAGTTACACGCTTTACAGTCAGTCCATGCCCGGCGGCGTTCTTGTGCCTGCGCAGCGACCGGTTGAGCTGGCGACTTCAGGTGATGCGTCGCAGGTGGCTATAGCTGCGTCACAGAAGCCCAAGGCCAGAATCAGCCGGATTGACAGCGGGATTGCCGCGTCACGGGGGCAGGATCTGAGTGTCATTGTGGATGTCTCCGAGCAAACCATGAAGGTCCGGCTGGACGGTGAGCTCGCCTATCAGTGGCCAGTTTCAACGGCGCGCAACGGTATGCACACGCCGCGCGGTGACTATGGGGTTCAGTGGTTGTCCGAGTTCCACAAGTCCTCGCTCTACAATAACGCGCCCATGCCGTACTCGATCTTCTTCAACGGTAATTTTGCCATCCACGGCACCACGGATGTTGTTTCCATCGGAACACCGGCCAGCGCGGGCTGTGTTCGGCTGATACCCGATGATGCGGCTGTGCTCTTTGCGGCTGTAAAGACCGTTGGAACGGACAACGTGAGCATCAAGATCAAGGACTGATCGCCCGCCGATCAAGCCTCGGCTCAGGGACCGAGCGGCGCACCTGTCTTGATATGGACGGTGCGCCGACAATGTTATGGTGGTATTCCGCCCCATCAGCATTCAGTGGTTCCCGTTTCATGAGCAACCTTCCCCAGAATATAGACGACACCATCGCGATCCTGTCCGAGCAGGGTTATGTTTGTGGACGTGATTTGGGAACAGCGCTGTTTCTAGCTCTGAAACTCGGCAAACCCCTGTTTCTGGAG
>JBMTIF010000482.1:0-2378 GCA_049437045.1 Alphaproteobacteria bacterium
GTCCGGGTCGGCGGTGATACGGACTTCTTGGCCCCTAAGTGTCAGAGCGTGGGTGACGAATTCGTGGCGCATGAGCACAAGCGCTTGCTCACCCAGCGCGCTCAAAACGACACCAGCCGTCCGTTCGCCGGCCATAATCGCGTCGCCGGTTGCCGGTGCAGCATGGCTGGAGAGTCCCATGATGCGTTTTTTGCCAAGGTTGCGGTACTTCATGCGCGCCGTGACTTCTTGCCCCACAAAGCAACCTTTACGGAAATCCACCCCGCCCAAGCGTTCAAAACCGCTTTCCAGCAGCAGAGCTTTGTTCGGTTCCAGATCGACCGGGCCTTCTGGGACCACGGCCATCAGGCGCGCGGCATCGTAGGCAGAGCGGTCATGGTCGGGTGAAAACTGACCGGCAGGGCTGTACAAGCGATGTCCCAAACCCGCGTTGCGTGGGTCTGCGAAAGACAGGCAACCGCTCGGTGCCGGGTCGGTCAATTGAACCAGCACCTGCCAGTCATCAAGGGGTTCCAGCGTGACTGCAGCGCGGAGTTTGTACATGCGAAGGCGTTTGGCGAATTCGCTGTCGGTCGGAAATTCAACAATAATGCGGTCTTCGTCTGTCAGGCAGATCACATCGGCCAGCAGCTTTCCCTGTGGCGTCAACAGCGCAGCGTAGCGCGCTTCGCCCAGCGTAGATGACACGTCAGCACTCAGCAGAGTGTTGAGAAACGAAAACCGCTCCTCGCCGGAAACGGCAAGTAGGGCACGGTCAGAAAGAAGGATGGGTGCGCTCATGTCCTGTTAAATGGCGCAGGCCTCGGGTTGGCTCAAGAGGCAAAGTCAGGATTTGGGAAGCGTCCAGCGCGGCGCGTTATCGCCAAAGTCGAGTACCGGTACAGCCGCAGCGCTGAATCGGTCTGCTGTTGCCTTGTTCGACAGGTCGCTTGGACCACCGACGCCAATTTGTGCGGCGGCAATGGCGCCGAGGATGAGTGCCAAAATGGAAATGCGCTTGATCATGAACCAAAGGCAGCAAAGCGCGTGCCAATGTCGCGTAAAGTGATTTTACTGATATTCTACGAGTGGTCAGATCGACCGGCATTGGGCATGACAACCGGGCCGAATTCCTCTTGCACGCTATCGCCGTTCTGACTGAGCAGTACAGCAATCCAGCGCGTCGCCGGAACGGTTGCGAAGATGATGGCCATCATTACCGTAACCGGTACGGAAATCAGCATGCCCACCGGCCCCCACAGGAAACCCCAGAAAGACAGCGCGACCAGAATAATCAGGGGGGAGAGGTTCAGGGACGAACCAAGGAAGCGCGGCTCAAGGAAAGAGCCGACAAACTGCTGAACGCCAATCAGCAGACCCGTCACCACGAGGATGACCCAGGGACTCACCTCCCAGAACTGGAGCACAGCCATAGCCACCGGCAGAATAACGGCGATGATTGAACCCACGACCGGAATGAAGTTCAGGAAGAATACCAACATGGCCCAAACCGGCGCGTAGTTGATGTCAAACACCAGCAGGATGATGTAGGCGAGTACGGCGGTGATCAGGCTCATCAGGGTTTTGACAGCCAGATAGGCCTGAATCTTCTTGCCGATCACGCCCAGCACCTGCTGCGCCCGGTGATAGTCGTCTTTCTTGGGAAACAGGTGGTTCAATTTGGACTTAAAGCGCTGATCTTCGACCAGCATAAACGCCACGTAGATGATGATGATGACCATGCTCTGTGTCACCAACCGCAGTTGCCCCGCAAAGTTGTTGGCAATACCCAAGATTCGGTCGAACTGGTTTTCGAGGTTGATATCGATCGTGACGCCTTCGGGCAGTAATCCCTGAACCAGCGCGAGCAGACGGTTTGCATCCGATACGTACTTCGGGAAGTCACCGATGAGAGCGGCAAAGCTGCCCAGGACGATGTTGATGACAAAGTAGGCGATGGAGCCGATGACCAGCATGGACAGCAGCAAAGATACCCAACGGGGCAAGTGAAACGAACCGATGGCGATGCTGGCCATAAAGTCGCGCAGGCTGGCAATGACATACCAAATGACAATGGCGAGCACCAAAGGCAGCAAAAAAGGACGCCCATAGGCCAAGGCGGCCACGACAATTGTCAGGATCAGAAACGCCGCACCGATGTTCAACAGCGGGGTCACAGCCGGTCTTTTGGGCTCAGGTGAGGGCATGGCTTTGCGTCTTGCTCGCATAATGTGGATGCCTTCCTTTTCGATGGAAAGCCCTGATTTTGCAACCGGGAAGAGGGTATCTGACGCTTTTTTGTGCTCGAACTTTGGTGCAGGATTGGATTCATAGCACCAAAAGGAAACATTGTTTCCAGTTTAGCCTTGAGAGGAAGTCGCATGAGTAAGGCCGTTGTC
>JBMTIF010000483.1:0-2359 GCA_049437045.1 Alphaproteobacteria bacterium
GCGCGTGTGCCGGGAGTTGCCGCCGCGATAGGGCTTGGGCGCGCTTTCCAGCAGGAGCACAGAGCAACCGGCCAAAGCCGCGTTGATCGCCCCGCACAGCGCTGCATTTCCCCCACCGAGAACCGCAACATCAACTTGCACGCCAGTCCCTCCCCTTACTCACCAAATCCTTGTTCTAGGCCGACTGGCTTTCAATTTCCTTGCATCAGGGTGCGGCATTTTCGAGTGCGGCGACCAGTTCCTTTATAAGCACGGCATAGGACGCGCCATGCATGTCACGATCGGTGCGGGAACCTTGGATCATTTCTCGCGGCGCGCTGAACTTAATGACGTTCAGGCCCTCGATATCAAAGCGTTGCAGGTCGCGAACTGGCGTCCTCAAGGTCTGGGCCACCATGTCCGATGTCAGCGCGCTCTTTAGATGCTGAAAGGCTTGAGCATCGGTGCAGAAAAGGTCGATGGTGATCCAGAACGGTCCAGCGTTCTTGGAGCGGATATCCTGAACCAGACTCATGCGCCAACCTCCACCATTTCAAGCCGGAAGGCATCCATGGGGTCGTTCAGTTCCAGCACGTGATTGAGCACAAACTCGTGCAGCGCACCGCGATCCATTTCCGGCGGCGAAAACGGGAAAGCAAAGGTTGGCATGGGTTCGTTGGCTGTCAGCGCGTAGTGCAGCAGATAGGGATTGAGCAGCTTTGCGATTTCGTTGGCGGCCTGTTGGCTGTCCGCAGTGATGATGGACAGGACGCCAATTTCGTGGGCGCCCTCCCGCTGGGTTTCCATCGAACCCAAGGTCGCGTTGGAGCCAACCAATCGGAATTCGAGCGTATAGGCACCCCTGATGTTTTCGCCCTCACGCTGCTCAAAAGTGGTTTTGAGTTGGCTGATCCATTGATCGATTTGGGCGACATAGCGCTTGTCGCGTACCAGAACCAGCGAGACGGTCTGAAACCCCGCCATCCGTGCGCCTTCGAGCTTGACGGTGTAGCGGTCAGACGGCGTCCAAACACTGCCCTCCACGCGCACACTGTCGCCATCAACGGGGACGTAACGGGCCTGTGTTACGTCAAGATACCCGCCGGGTTCATAAAGGATAAAAGGGTCGGTGTTTTCATAAAGCATGTGCGCTGACACAGTTGTCGGCGTGGCCATCACGTCCTTGCCGGTTGGTCGCACTGTAAAGCCCTGAGCATCAAATTCGATCAGGATGGAACCCGTCGCGGGGTTGTTGGTCGCCAACGCACCGCACTCGCCAATCTTGGCCCCGTGCCAAGCTCCGCCGGGATGGCATCCGCGAGCCAGCGGCAAAGCGGCGATCACAGCGGTATCGGTGGACCGCCCAGCGATCACGATTTCTGCGCCGGTGGCGAGAGCTGCGTTGATCTGTTCCGCCCCGGCCAGCGCGACAATGTTGGTGCAATCCGTGATTTCTGGCGCGGAAACAGCCGGTGCACCGGGGAGTGCAGAAATCGCCCCATTGGTAAAAGATTGTCCGATTTCCGTTGGTTGTTGCGAGCAATAAAGTGTTGCAACCCGTAGCTTCTGCCCTTCTTCAGCGGCAATTTCGCGGGTGATATCCAGCAGCCACTCAACCATGGAATCAGTCCCGCATGTCCCAGCGGTGCCGACGAGCAAAGGCACCCCCAATCGCGCACGGGCGAGCATCAGCAAACGCCACTCACGCTTCACCGAGGCGCGGGAATACTTGCACGTGCCGGTCCCCAGATAATGGGGGCCACTGTCGGTAGAACCGCCATCTATGGCAATGATGTCGGGCTGCATCTGCAAGCCCCGTTCGAGCGCGTCGGGATCAACACTGATCCCGAGCGCGCCGGAAGGAATAAGGACTTTGACCATCCCTGAGTTTTAGTCCTGCGTGAACTGGGTGTCGCGGGCTTTCTTACGCTCCCGACGTGCCAGCCGGCCTTCGATCATCGGGTAGAGCAGCATAGCCGCAGCAATCAGCAGGAACACCAGCGTCATGGGTCGCTCCCAAATGAAGCTGAAGCCCGAATAATCCGGGTCGGTCAACGCGCGGCCAAGGTTGTCTTCCATACGAATGCCAAGAATGAACCCAATGACAATCGGAGCAATCGGGAACTTCGCCAGCCGCAGAAGGGTCGTGATGACCCCAAGAACAATCATGGTGTAAAGCTCAGTCGGGTTCTGGCTGACCAGATAAGCCCCAACCATCGAGAAGAACAACACGAATGGGATCAGGAAGGTCCGCGGCACGGCCAGCAGCTTGGCAATGTACGGGATAAGCGGATAGTTGAGGATCAGCAGAACCACGTTCCCAAAGTACATGGAAATGATGATGCCCCAGAAGATGTCCGGGTTGTCATTAATCAGCGCC
>JBMTIF010000484.1:0-2357 GCA_049437045.1 Alphaproteobacteria bacterium
GTATGACGAAAACCGGTTCTGCCGCCTTTGAGCGCGAAAGGGTCGGTTGGTTTGGTCAAAGTCGCTTCGGCGAGAATGGCGTCCAACTGCGCGTCAAAAGCCGCTCGAAGGTCGCTGGGCAAAGGCGCAATTCCGGCCTTGGCCATCGCTTCATCCACGGCGTCTGTTTCAAACATCTCACCCACGTATGGATAAAGCCGATCCAGCGCCTCTTGCATCCGCTGGTGGCTTTCTTCGGTTCCGTCACCAAGAGCCATGACAAGGTCCGCCGAGCGTTCCGCATGATAGGTGACTTCCTTCACGCTCTTGATTGCGATTTCAGCAACACGCTCGTTCGTGCTTTCAGACAGACCGCGCAGCATGAGCAAGTGGTAGTGGTCGAACAGGAACTGCCGCATGATGGTATGGCCGTAATCGCGGTTCGGTTGTTCAACCAGCAGCACGTTGCGGAAGTCCCAGACGTCGCGCAGCATGGCCAGATCATCTTCGCTGCGGCCCTTGCCTTCGACCTCGCCGGCCAATGTCAGCCAGTGCCGCGTCTGGCCCATTAGATCCAAAGCCGTATTGGCCAGTGCGATGTCCTCTTCCAGTGCCGGAGCATGACCGCACCACTCACCCAGGCGGTGCCCGAGGATCAGCGTGTTATCACCAAGACGGATCAGGCACTCAAACAGCGCCTCCGAACCATGATCGCCCATTACATCGCCCCGATATCGTCAGGGATTTTGTAAAAACTGGGGTGGCGATAAACCTTGTCTTCAGCGGGCTCATACAGTGGGCCTTTGTCGGACGGCGATGAAGCCGTGATATCGTTCGCCTGTACGACCCAGATGCTCACGCCTTCATTCCGGCGCGTGTAGACGTCGCGGGCGTTTTTGATGGCCATCTCAGCATTTGGCGCGTGCAGGGAGCCAAAATGTCGATGACTCATCCCGTGTTGCCCGCGGATAAAAACTTCCCAAAGCGGCCATTCCGTCTTTTGCGTATCGCTGGACATCAGGCTGCCTCTTTGGCTGCGCGTTTGGCTTTCTTTTCTGCGTTCGCAAGCAATCCTTCGCGGACCCACGCGCCATCGTCCCACGCCTTGCGCCGCGCTTCGAGGCGTTCGCGGTTACAGGGGCCGTTACCTTTGATGACGTCAAAGAACTCGCCCCAGTCCGGTCCGGTAAAGTCGTATCCGCCTTTTTCCTCGTTCCAGGCGAGGTTTTCGTCTGGAACTTTCAGCCCAAGAAACTCAGCCTGCGGCACCGTCAGGTCAACGAACTTCTGACGCAGCTCGTCATTGCCGTTCATCTTGATTTTCCAAGCCATGTTTTGCTCGGAGTGCACGCTGTCGGCGTCCGAGGGGCCGAACATCATTAGGGCAGGGTACCAAAAACGATCCAAAGCGTTTTGCGCCATGCGGTGCTGTTCCGGGGTGCCGTTGGCCAGTCGGTTCATGATGTCGAAGCCCTGGCGCTGATGAAAGCTTTCTTCCTTGCAAATGCGGATCATCGCACGGGCGTAAGGTCCGTAGGATGTGCGCTGCAATGGCACTTGGTTCATGATCGCAGCCCCATCAACCAACCAGCCCACAGCGCCCATGTCTGCCCATGTCAGGGTCGGATAGTTGAAGATCGACGAATACTTCATCCGCTCGTCGAGCAGCATTTCGGTCATTTCATCGCGAGACACACCAAGGGTCTCAGCGGCGCAGTAAAGGTAAAGCCCGTGACCCGCCTCGTCCTGCACCTTGGCGAGCAGAATGGTCTTGCGCTCCAGCGTTGGCGCGCGGGAGATCCAGTTGCCTTCCGGAAGCTGTCCGACGATTTCTGAGTGGGCGTGCTGACCAATTTGACGGATGAGCGTCCGGCGGTAGCCTTCTGGCATCCAGTCCTTGGGTTCAATCTTTTCACCCGCATCAATGCGCCGCTGGAAGTCCTCAGCGCGTGCCGAGTCATCCTCGTGTGATTTTTCCGCTTTGATCAGTTGCGCGTACATGTCCAAGCCTTTCCCGCGAAAGAAGGGGGTTCTCTGCTTTGGTTATGACGCCAAGCGGCATGAGAGACAAGTTAAATGTTACAGAAAAAAGGAGGAAAAAAGAAATTCAGTAACATGTCGTGGGTGGCTCAGGTTTCTCCGAACAGTTCCCGAATACCGGAGGCATCAAAAGCACCCTTAGGCCCGATGCACACCAACTGGGGATCGGGATGGTGGCCTAGCGGTTCTGCCTGCCAGCGCTTCCCCACGGTTTGCAGCAGCCAAATCGAGCCGTCTTCGCCCGCGAGGTAGCCCTTAGCCCGCACCACGCCCAACGGCCCGGTCGCGGGGCGTTCGGCAAAGATCGCCATTCCCAAATCCAATCCAATCCAATCCAA
>JBMTIF010000485.1:0-2356 GCA_049437045.1 Alphaproteobacteria bacterium
GTTATAGTTCCGAACCATTCCCCAGACCATATCCAATCCAGAGATATCGATCGGCTTCAAAGCGGCTCGAAACATCTCACGTGCCATACGCGGTCTGGCGCTCATGCTGACCGGGCAGTAGGACATTTTGATATCTTTACCTTCCGCCCAGGCTCTGGGCAGGACCGACTTGCCCACTGTCTGGTTCTCATGAAAATTGCGTGAAATCGTAAGGTTGCGCTCATCAGGAAGCGACAGGGTCAGCGGCAGCGAAAACGCGACAGGGAAATCAAGAAGGCGGCCTTGGGTATTCAATGCGTGCAGAGCATCGAAACGACCCATTGTAACTCGGATCTCATCTTCTGCCCGGCCTGTCGAGCGGAACGACCCACCAGCGGACAGGTTCATGGCCAGCCCTGCGTTCCCAGCACGGGCCAAACCCAGCACAGGTACCAGCTTGACGCCATCCGCTGTCGCGATCATCGATGCTGACAGCAGAGCGCGGTTGAGGGATTGAGGCTTGGAATTGATGGTTACAAAGTTGCCCAAAGCCAGTCCGCGATAGGTACTGCTCGCCGTCAGGTTCGACACATCGATTGCCTTGCGGATCTTCGCCAATTCAGCGCGATCATCGTCATCCACCAGCGCCGCCAGATAAGCGTTGAACCAACCTCGCATTGGATCTTCAATGCTCGAATCTTCCCGGACTTGAGCCGTCGCAAAGTCAATATCATTCACGTCCAGAAGCATTTCTTTGGGAATGGATATCTCGAAGTCAGCCTTGCCATCGGCAGATTTCAGCATCAGGACGCCATCATCGGTTTTGGCAATTTCGATATTCTTGAGAGTTGCACCTTCATTGGCGGCCTGTGCCGCAAGGTCCTGAAGCTTGGAAAGGTCGCTCAACGAAAGAACTCCTTGATGGGATTTGGCTTTGCCGATGGGCAGCAGATCGACGCACAGATAAGACATTTGTGAAGCTGTGTGTAGCCATGCCTGCGCAAGGCGCCATTCCATGTTTGAATGTCGCCCATTGTTCGCAATAAACTGGTGTTTCCGGTATTATCGGCCCGAAGTTTGCAGAATTTTGCCCAATTTAGTTTTTCCGCATCAGATGGAGTCGCCATGTTTGCGAATCGCACCTTGAGCCTGCTCAGATATGGGACACTTGGCGCCTTGCTGCTGATCTTTGGCCACTCCGGCCTGGGACGCGCTCAGGACAGCCAGTATCCCGACCTCAGCGCGCTTTCCCCGGATACAGTGGTGGCGGTCGTTAATGGCAATCCCATCAATTTTGCGCAGGTCGAGTACGCCTATACGCTTCTCCCCGCCGACCTTACGAACCTGCCGCTCGCGCAGATTTTGCCGCAGGTGGTGCAGCTGGTCGTAGAGCAGCGGCTTCTGGCGGAGGAAGCAGTGAAAGCGGCCATCCACGAAGAGGTCGCCTATCAGGCCGCCCTGCAGTTTCAGGCCGACCGCCTGCTGCAAGAGCGCTACATCCGTAAAATGATGACCGACCAACTGACCGATGAAGCGTTGGAAATTGCCTACACCGTCTATTCCATGCAGCTGCCGGTCGAAGAACGGGTGCGCGCGCGGCACATCCTGATCGCGCCCGCCTCCCGTAATGAAGACGATGTGCGTGCAGCGCTGATTGAAGCGCAGGATCTGATCCGACAGCTCAATGAGGGCGCAGATTTTGCCGCGCTGGCGGTGGAATTTTCCGACGATGAGGGCAGTGCAGCCGATGGCGGTGATCTGGGCTTTTTCCCTCGCGGACGCATGGTGGAACCCTTTGAGGAGGCTGCGTTTGCGTTGGAACTGAATGCCTTCACGCAGGAAGCTGTAACCTCGCCCTTTGGTTTTCACATCATTGAAGTGCTTGAACGGACAGAAATGAAACCAACGCTCGAAGAAGTCCGTAACCAGCTCATGGCCCAACTGGAAAACCAGCGTCTGACCCTCAAGCTCGAAGAACTCCGGTCCAAGGCTGACATTCAGACCATAATCGAAAGCGTGGACGAGGACGGCTGATTTTTGGGCTATCCTCGATCAACAGGGGTGTTGCGACCGCAGCACCCTTTTTTTGTGCCCGGCCTTCGGTTAGAGCAAAGGCCAACAGGAGAGACTTGCATGACCGACGCTGCCACCAACCCAGCCACTCGTGAAGAAATCGAAGCCATGCACCGGGCCGACGCGTGGACGCCGCCGCAACTTTTGGCGCGACTGGATGAACTGGGGTTGGACACCTCCACCCACGAACACGATCCCATGTGGACGGTCGAAGACTCCCAGCGTCTGCGGGAAGACGACAACGAAGAAGGCCACTGCAAATCGCTATTTCTGCGAAACAAGAAGGGCAAGATGTGGCTGGTGG
>JBMTIF010000486.1:0-2345 GCA_049437045.1 Alphaproteobacteria bacterium
GGTTTGCTCATTGCAGACGAAGTTCAGACCGGTTTGGGACGGTTGGGTTCGCATTTCTGGGCGTTCGAACACCAGGGGCTCCAGCCCGATATTGTTGTGCTGGGAAAGCCTATCGGCAATGGCCATCCTATGGGCGCGGTCATCACCCGCAGGGAAATTGCGGAATCCTTCAGTAACGGGATGGAGTTCTTCTCCACCTTTGGCGGCTCTACCGTTTCCTGCGCGGCTGGCAAGGCGGTTTTGGAAGTCATCGAAGCCGAACGCCTGACCGACTTGGCCGAGCGAACCGGCGCACTGATGCTCGATGGCCTGAAATCCCTGTTTGCCGACTGTTCCATGTCTGCAGACGTTCGGGGGCTGGGACTGTTTCTTGGTGTAGAGCTGTGCAACGATGATGGAACGCCAGCCACTGAGGTTGTTGGGCAGGTGGTTAACGCCATGCGGAAGCGTCGGATCTTGATGGGGTCTGATGGCCCCCACGACAGTGTCCTCAAAATTCGTCCACCCATCTGCTTCAGTGAAGCTGATGCGGCTTTCTTCCTTGAAGCCATGCAAGACAGCCTACGGGAATTGAGCCTTTGACCATGCCACAACGTGTTATTTCCGGCGTTACCATACTGGTACCCAGCTACGCGGATGGCCTTGCGTTTTTCCGCGACAAGTTGGGTTTCACAGTGTTGGAGGACATCGAACAGGGCCAGGGCAAGCGGTGGCTTGTCATGGCACCGGGGACGCAGGCGGGGCAGGCGCGTATCATTCTCGCCGTGCCATCCAATGAGGCGCAAATGGGTGCGATGGGAAACCAGAACGGTGGACGTGTCGGCTTTTTTCTTCAGACAGATGATTTCGACCGCGACTATGCCGATTTCGCGTCTAAAGGCGTCAAGTTTGCCGAAGATCCCCGTCAGGAACCACATGGTAAGGTTGCCGTCTTTGAAGATGACTTTGGAAACTTATGGGATTTGATCCAACCCGAATAATCCTTTCCCAAGTACGTTTTTCTGCCGGCCAAATGCCTTTGGGTATGGGCTTCAATAGGCACTAAACACCCCTAAGCCAGTTCATTTGAGAAATATATTTTTGGTCAAAACATTGACTCTACTCGATTTTTACGAGCAGGATTAATTCTCATGTTAACTAGTTTTAGGAGGAAAGCTATGTTTAAGCACATGATCAAGGGGGCAATGTTGGCTGCGACTCTGGTCGGAACGTCAGCGATTGCACAGGTCAATCTAACCGCAGAAACTGCTAGCCCCGGTGGTGCAACTTATCTGTCCCCGGCACATTTGACTGAGATTGCTGGTACGCGAGGAATTGCGAATATCCAGCTCGCTGACGGTCAAACACTAACCAATTCGATCCAGAATGTTGCGGAAGGCAAGACCGACATTGCCGGTCCACCGTTCATTCTGCCGTTTCTTATGAGCCGGGGTGTTGGTCCCTATGGTTCTCTTGGTGCGGAGCAGGGGGCAGAGCTTGCCGGTAACCTGCGGGCCATCAATCCCTTCACGCTGGGTATCTTCTTTTTGTACGCCTATGACGCCAAGAACCTTGGCGGGTGGGATGATTTGAAAGGTCGTAAGATCTACAACGGCCCGCCCCGTGGCGGTGCGTTGACCAACGCTCGCAGCATGATTCAGATTGTTGCAGGTCTGAAGGAAGGCGAAGACTACGAAGGCATTCAAGTCAACTGGGGACAGGGTACGACACTTGTGACGAGTGGTGAGCCAGACGCCATCGTCCTGCCCGAAGTGTTCCCCGGTACGCGTCTGACCGCGATCACAGCGGCAGGCAAAATGACCGGGTGGTCCATGCCGAAAGCGGCTTACGAGAGCGATGCCATGCAAAAGTACATGGTCGCACCGGGCAGTGCGCCCTTTACCATTCCATTGGCTGACCTTCAGGCAACTATGGGCGATGACTGGACTTTCGTTTCCGAAGACGACACGTTCCGCGGCTTCGCCACCATCGGCGGTAACGTCGTTCACAAGGACATGGACGATGGTCTCGTTTACGATCTTGTTTCTGCTTACGTAGAGACGCTCGATGATCTGAAGGCCAAGGCGCCTTACGGTGATACGGTAAGCTTCGACTTCCCGATGCAGGGCATGTGTGGTGCGAACCCCGTCAAATACCACCCCGCTGCTGCCCGTGCATGGCGCGAGGCTGGATTTGAGCTGGATGACTGTGCCGTAGCTTCTGACTAAGCTGTCGGGCCTATTTTGTTTCAGGCGGTGTCCAGCACAAGCGGAGGCCGCCTGACACCCCCTTTCAAGTTCACGGGTATTGTATGACTGAAATGTCGAATGCGGAGACGCGAAAAGACCTGTTTGGAAACAGGTCTT
>JBMTIF010000487.1:0-2340 GCA_049437045.1 Alphaproteobacteria bacterium
TGCACGCTATGGGACCGAACGTGGCAGGGGTCATCGGTTCAGCCATCGCAGCTGGTGTGCTGATACAGTTCGTACAAGCGATGTAAGACCTAGGGATATGCAGCACTAGGGTCTTACCGTCTGACGCACATGAAACGACCGCGAAAGAAACAAGCAGAACAAGCAAGCTAACGAGACAGGCAAACGAGAAAAATAGAACGAAGCAAGTACAGAATTAAGAAATCACCCTACGGCGCACAAGGCGCTTACTAATCAACAAACCCTGACGAGAGGAAAATCATGCAGGAATACCATCAATTTTATATTAACGGTGAGTGGGTCGATCCAGTAACGCCGCAGACCCTCGAGGTCATCAATCCGGCGACAGAACAGCCTTTTGCCACGATTAGCATGGGCACTGCTGCGGACGTTGAAAAAGCGGTGGCTGCAGCAAGTGCGGCATTCGATAGCTTCTCCCAAACATCCGTAGCGGAGCGCGTTGAGTTACTGGGCGCGATATTGGCGGAATACACCAAGCGGTATGACGAAATCGCAGCCGCGATTTCAACGGAAATGGGTGCGCCGATTTGGCTATCCAAAGCAGCGCAAGCGGCGACGGGCCAAGCCCACTTCGCTACGACGCTCGAAATCCTGAAAAACTTCGAGTGGGAAGAGAAGAAAGGGAAGTACCTCCTCCGTCGCGAACCTGTCGGCGTTTGCGGGCTGATCACGCCTTGGAACTGGCCCATCAACCAGATCTCTTGCAAGGTCGCTCCCGCGCTCGCGGCTGGGTGCACCATGGTGTTGAAGCCGAGCGAAGTGGCCCCGGTCAACGGAATCATTCTTGCTGAAGTATTGCATGCGGCGGGCGTGCCGGCTGGCGTCTTTAACCTCGTCAATGGCGATGGCCCTCAAGTGGGCGAGGCCATGTCATCGCATCCTGATATCCACATGATGTCTTTCACTGGTTCTACAAGAGCCGGTGTCCTGGTCGCGAAAGCAGCCGCTGATTCAGTGAAGCGAGTGGCTCAGGAATTAGGCGGCAAGTCTGCAAACATTGTTCTCGAGGATGCTGATTTGACGGCAGCTGTTAGCGGCGGAGTGAACCAGGTGTTCACCAATTCAGGCCAAAGCTGTAACGCGCCAACCAGAATGTTGGTGCCAGCTGCGAAGCATGATGAAGCGCTTGCCATTGCTAAAGCCACTGCTGAAAACGTGAAACCTGGCGATCCGTTTGGCGAGGGAACCACCATTGGACCGGTTGTCAGCGAAGTTCAGTGGAACAAGATCCAAGGGTTGATCCAAAAGGGCATCGATGAAGGCGCTGAACTGGTCTGCGGCGGCACAGGGCGTCCTGATGGCTTGAACGCTGGTTACTACGTCAAGCCAACCATCTTCGGTAACGTGAATAACGACATGACCATCGCGCGCGAAGAAATCTTCGGGCCAGTCCTCTCGATTCTTCCTTATCAAAACGAAGACGAAGCGATCGAGATTGCTAACGACACGCCTTACGGCTTGTCTGGCTATGTCCAATCTGGCGATGTGGATCACGCGCTCGAAGTGGCTGCCAAGATTCGCAGTGGAAACGTCCACGTGAATGGCAGTGGAGCAGACTTCAACGCGCCGTTTGGTGGGTACAAGCAGTCCGGTAACGGCCGAGAGTGGGGAGAGCTTGGCTTTGAGGAATTCCTAGAAACCAAGGCGGTCTTTATTCCCGCTGCGTGAGGCCTTGATAGGCGTTGAATCAGTTCCCACAAGGGATGCTTCTTCCGCTTACAACCTTGACAACAAAACGCCCCTATCGGGGCGTTTTTTGTTTTCGCGCTTACTCTTTCGTTTCCAAAGCTTTTGGTGAGAGGCGTTGAAGCCGTGAGGATCTGCCGGTTTATTGCTGAGTGCTTAGGCGGCGTTTCTGGCGGCCCGGGCTCGATCAAGGTCAAATGTCGCCTGCAAGTTCATCCATAGCATGGGCGAAGTGCCCAACGCGTCGGCTAGATCCAATGCAGATTCGGCAGTGATGCCTCGTTTTCCTTTGATCAACTCATTCAATCTTGCCTTCGTCCAACCCAACTGTCTTGCGAATGCCGCCTGGCTGAGTGACATAGGCTGAAGAAATTCCTCCAACAACATCTCACCGGGATGGAATGGGTTTTTAGGTTGTTTGCTCATGGGGTGGCCCTATGTTGACAGTCAATCGTCATTGTTTGTTGTGATCAGTCAGTCGTGATAATCGATGAGCTGCAGATCCGTGACATTGCCGTTAAGCCAGCGAAAGACTAATCGTCACTGATCGTTCACTCTGATCGAATGGTAGCCTTTGAAGTTTCCTTTTAGCTGCTCAAGCCTGTTGCCTGGCGG
>JBMTIF010000488.1:0-2339 GCA_049437045.1 Alphaproteobacteria bacterium
TGTTGTTCTGGTCGAGCGCGATGAGCTGACGAGCGGAACCACTTGGCATTCCGCTGCGCAGGTGACGAACTTCGGCATGAACCAAACAATGGTGGGTCTGAAGACGCACTCGATTAACCTCTACAAAGAACTAGCCGAAGACCTCGACTACCCCATCAACTACCACCATACCGATGGCGGTATCCGGCTCGCCAACACCCAAGCGCAAATGGATGGTTACCACCACTTTGCCAGCATGGCGCGTGGGATGGATGTGCATTTTGAAGTCATTGATGCCGAGGAATGCGCCCGTCGGCACCCGCTGATTTCTACCGACAATCTGGTGGGCGGCCTGTGGGATCCACTGGATGGTGATATTGACCCGGCGCAACTGTGTCAGGCGCTGGCCCGACGCGCGCGCAAGGCCGGTGCTGAGGTCTATCGCCATACACCCGTGACCGGCCTCAAACAGCACAGCGACGACACGTGGACCGTCGAGACCACCAAGGGCAACATCGATTGCGATGTCGTCATCAACGCCTGCGGCTATCGTGTGAACGAAGTCGGCGCAATGATGGGCGTGCATCATCCGGTCATGTCCATGGAACACCAATACATGCTGACCGACACCATCCCCGCCATTGAGAACGCAGGTCACCGTATGCCGCTGCTCCGGTGTCCGATCAGCGATTATTACTGTCGGCAGGAAAAGAACGGCCTGCTGGTTGGTTTCTATGAGCAGGATTGCCGGACCTGGGGCATGGACGGGATTGACCCGAACTTTGTCAACGCCCTCTGCCCGGACGATTTGGACCGCGTCATTGATGTTCTGGAGGGCGCTTTTGCCCGCATGCCGGCGCTGCAGGACGTAGGCATTCACACCGTGGTCAACGGCCCCATCACCTATACCATTGACGGCGCTCCGCTGGTTGGTCCGATCCCGGGCAAGCGTAACGCGTATTGCATCATCGGCTTGCGCGCCGGCTTGGGTGAAGGCGGCGGCCACGGCTGGTTGCTGGCGCAGCAAATTGTTCATGGTGAAGCGTGCTACGACACTTGGGTACTCGACCCACGTCGATTTACAGGACACGGCAACACAGAGCTTTGTGCGCTAAAGGCTATCGAGGACTATCAGAACGAATTTCGCTTTCACTTCCCCAATGAACACCGTCCAGCGGGACGTTACGCCAAGACCACACCCCTGACGCCTGTACTGGAAGCCGAAGGCGCGGAGTTTACCGTGGTCAATGGCTGGGAAAGGGCAGAATTCTTCAAACCCTCACCCGAATTCCACGTGACCCCCAGTTTTAAATTCGACGAAGCACACGAGATTGTCGGCGCTGAAGTCGCGGCAGTTCAAAATGCGGTAGGCCTGACTGAAGTCAACGGCTTCAATCGCATGGAAATCAGCGGCGCGGATGCGCGCAGCTTCCTCGACCGCATGAGCTGCTCCAAAATCAAGAGCGCACCGGGTCGAATATCGCTGGCTTATTTGCTGAACCATCACGGCATGGTCAAAGGCGAGGTCACGGTCGCCAATTTGCCTGATGGTCGAACGTGGGTTGGCTCCGCTGCTGCGGCTGAATGGCATGATCGGGACTGGCTCAACAGCCACATTCGCGATGATGAAGATGTTCATGTCAGAACCCTGACCAACGACCATACGATTCTGCTGCTGGCAGGCCCGAAATCGCGCGAGGTGCTTGCTGCGGTCAGCCGGGGTGATTGGTCCTCCACAGCTTTCCCTTGGCTTTCTGTGCGCGAGGCGTTCATTGGCTACGCGCCTGCTGTCGTTATGTCCGTGAGTTTTTCCGGAGAGCTGGCCTATGAAATCCACGTTCCGAATGCCCATCTCTACTCAGCCTACCGCGCCATTCGCGCCGCCGGTGATGCGCATGGCCTACGCCTTTTTGGTGCGCGTGCGGTGGAAAGCATGCGCCTCGAAAAAGGATATCTGCACTGGAAATCAGATCTGCTGACTGAGTTCGATCCTTTTGAAACCGGACTGGATCGGTTCGTCGACATGAGCAAGCAGGAATTCGTGGGCAAGCAAGCACTGGAAGCCCGGATCGCTGCCGGACCGCAGCGGAAGCTTGTGAGTCTCGCACTTGATGCTGACCACGCGGCAGCGCACGGTGGATCATCGGTTATGATTGACGGAAAAGTCGTTGGTACCGTGACCTCGGGCGAGTGGGGATACCGGACACAGTTGAACCTGGCCTACGCCTTTGTCGAACCGGGTATGGCGACCGAAGGCTCTCAAGTGACCATCGACGTTCTGGGTGACCTTGTGGAGGCGAAAGTTATCGCTGCGGGACCATATGATCCAGCCTACGAGCGGGTGCACTCCTAGGCGGATT
>JBMTIF010000489.1:0-2333 GCA_049437045.1 Alphaproteobacteria bacterium
TGGGCAAGGAGGCCACCCAAGGCTTCAGGGACCAGGGCGTCGAACGCAAGTTGGTGACACTGACCATCGATACGCCAATAGACGTGACGCTGGATGAGGCAGTGTTGGTCGGCGGCGAGGCCGTCGGTTACATCACCTCCGGCAGTTTTGCGCACCATGTCGATAAGTCCATGGCTATGGCCTACGTCGCAACTCCGCACGCCGAAGCCGGGTCTACGGTGCAGGTCGAAATCCTTGGTGAAATGCACAATGCAGAAATCATGGGCGCACCCGTTTACGACCCGAATGGTGGTAGGATGCGCGCTTAGAAAAAGGGCAAAAAGTGCGCCTGTTATAGCGGGGTGGAGTCTACGACGACTTCACCCCGTTTTTCATTTGTGCGCAAGTTTGCCATATTTTTTGCGCGTTAAATGCGCGGCTCCGGCATAGGGTTTCCCAAAGCTGGCACTAAAGGTTCATGGTCAATAGTTCCCTAAGGAGACCTCCCCCCATGTCTTATTTCTCCGTTCTGCGTCAGCTGTCTCTGGCTGCAATCTTGCCGCTGGTAGGCGCGGTTCAAGCGGTGGCTGAAGCGCCCGCAAGTCTGACCTTGAACCTTGAGCAAACCGTGATTGCCCCAAGCAAAGATGCTGTCGACATTCACGTCCTGATTCGCATCGACGGGGCGCCAGCCCCGGCCATTGATCTGACCACCGAGCGATTGCCGCTGAACCTTGGGCTGGTATTGGATACCTCTGGCTCCATGTCAGATGCTCGGAAATGGGAATACGCTCTGGAAGCTGCCTACGGCGTGATCGAGCGACTCAACGAGCAGGATCGACTGTCGATTTCCACCTACAGCAACAATGCCAAGACATTGACCGCACAGGACGATCTCAGCCGCCCCGAGCAGCTGCGTGCGGCTTTGGCAGCAATCTATCCCGACGGTGGCACCAACATCTCAGCCGGGCTCAAGAACAACGCGCGTTTGCTGTCTTTCGGCAAGGATGGCGAACGGCTGACTCGTATTGTGCTGATGTCAGACGGTCTGGCCAATGACGGGATCGAAAGCATTCGTGGCATGAAAGAGCTGGTTGGTCGCATCGCGGACGGCGGGACGACAGTTTCCACCATCGGCCTGGGCGCAGACTATGACGAGGATATGCTCCGCGCCATCGCCCAAGCCGGCAATGGCAACTATTACTACGTGGAAAGTCCTTCTCAGGTATCTACGATCTTCGATCAGGAAGTGCGCGGCTTGTTCCAGACGGTTGCCGAAGACCTGCGATTGAATCTGGTGGGTGCAGATGGTGTGAAGGCTGATTTGCTCAACGACATCGCTTTTGCCGATCAGCGATTTGACCTCGGTACGCTGCGCTATGATGAATCTATCGTTGTTGTGGCCAAGTTTACTCTGCCACGTGCCGTCGTGGGGGAGGATCTGGATTTGGGTTCCGTACAACTCTCGCTGAAGGAGCGTGAGACTGGTCGCCTTGTCCTGATCGAAGAGCCGCTGACTGTCAGCGTTTCTGATGACGCCGACGCGATCACAGCCAGTCTGAAAAGCGACGTCACCGCTGAACGTGCTCTGGTGGAAATCGAGTTGGCAGAAAAAGAAGCCGCTTTGCTTGCAGCCGACGGAAACTATGATGACGCCAACAAGCTCTATGAAATCGCCCGCGATCAGCTCGCAGACGTCACGGCGGTTCTGAAGGATAAAATCTCGGGTTCTCAGTACAACAATCTGGTGGCCAAGGAAGAAGCCTTGGAGCTGCAGTCACAGCGTCTTTCAGCGCCCAGCGCAATGGCGGCTAGCAGTCTAAAGTCAGCGAACCAGTCGCTGTTTTACGCCAGCAAAGGCCAGCGGAAACTGACCGTCATGCAGGTTGGTGACAAAGGTTTCGAGATCGAGAACCTGCAACAGGCGCTAGAGCGTGAAGGCTACGCCATTGACGCTATCGATGGGGTCTTTGACGCCGACCTCGAAGCCACGTTGCGGACCTTCCAGGCTGACAACGGTCTGGCGGTCGATGGTATTGCAGGTCCAGCGACACTGGCGAAACTGGGTCTTTACTGACCCTGTTTAGTCCTGAACGTGCGCGGGGACTCAGGGGATTCCCGCGTCGCTCAGGCGACTAAAAAAGTCAAAAATACCCACAAAATAATCAAGTTAAATCGGCTACTCTCTCACACGCTGCACCTGTAATTCAGGAAGGGGAGTGGTGTGTGAGCAAGGCTGTTGGGCAACCCAATATCGTGCTGATTATGGCGGATCAGCTGGCACCGCACTTTACTGGTGCTTATGGCCATCCGATTGTAAAAACGCCAAATATCGATGCGTTAGCTGCCCGCGG
>JBMTIF010000490.1:0-2329 GCA_049437045.1 Alphaproteobacteria bacterium
GCTGGAAGCCCGATACCTTCCTCGACATCACCCCCGTTTGGGACAAGAAGCGCGCGGCGATGGAGTGCATGGACGGTCAAGTCCACCTCTGGGACTTCTACACCCGCGTCGCTCAACAGCGCGCCAACCATTTCAAGCGCAACTCCGGGGGCATGTCCGGCGGGCGCGATTGCAAGTACGCGGAAGGCTTCGAGAGCATCTTCCCGCGTACCGTTGATGAACTCTAGCAGGGGAGCAGACACGTCATGGCGAACGTTGTTGTTCAGAACATCGACCGCACGCCGCTGGACCTCGTCGATGGTCTGGCGCAGCACGGGGTGTCCACCGTCCACGAAGCGCAGGGGCGCATCGGCTACCTGTCCAACAGCCTGCGTCCGATCTACAGCGGCGCGCGCGTGGCCGGGAACGCGGTCACGGTCAGCATTCCCCCCTGCGACAACTGGATGATCCACGTGGCCGTTGAGCAGTGCCAGCCCGGCGACATCCTGGTGGTTTCGCCCACATCGCCCTCGGACGCCGGATACTTCGGCGACCTGCTGGCGACCTCATTGATGAGCCGGGGCGTGCGCGGTCTGGTGATCGAAGCCGGGGTGCGCGACATTCGCGACCTGACCGAGATGGGGTTTCCGGTGTGGTCGAAGTACGTTTCCGCCACTGGTACGGTCAAGGAAACGCTGGGCAGCGTCAACGTCCCCGTGGTGTGCGGCGGACAGGCGATCAACCCCGGTGATACCATCATCGCGGACGACGACGGCGTCTGTGTCGTACGGCGCGAAGACGCAGCAGCCGTGCTGGAAAAAGCCCGCGCACGCGAAGCCAACGAGGGCGACAAGCGCGCCCGGTTCGAGGCTGGAGAGCTGGGCCTCGATATCTACAAAATGCGCGAGCGGCTGGCTGAGAAAGGCCTGAAATATGTCTGAGGGCACGCCCTGCACGTGGATGCGGGGCGGCACGTCCAAAGGCGGGTATTTCCTCGCCGCTGACCTGCCCGCAGACACCGCAGCGCGCGACGCCTTCCTGCTCGCCATCATGGGGTCGCCCGATCCGTTGCAGATCGACGGCATGGGCGGGGGCGATCCGCTGCGGTCCAAGGTCGCCGTGGTGCAGAAGTCAGCGCGCCCCGGCGTTGATGTCGATTATCTCTTCCTGCAAGTCATGGTCGATCAGGCCATCGTCACCGACGCGCAGAACTGCGGCAATATCCTCGCCGGCGTTGGCCCCTTTGCCATCGAGCGCGGGTTGATCCCGGCGCAGGACGGTGAGACCACCGTGACCATCTTTATGGAGAACACGGGCCAGACCGCCCGCGCGACCATCCAGACCCCTGGCGGCAAGCCCGATTACGCGGGCCAGACCGCCATCGACGGTGTCCCCGGCACGGCGGCGCCATCCCGCTGCTGTTCAGCGATACGGCGGGTTCGTCCTGCGGTGCCTTGCTGCCCACGGGCCGGGTGGTGGATGTGATCGACGGGGTCGAGTGCACCCTGATCGACAATGGCATGCCTTGCGTGATCATGGACGCCGCCGCCTTTGGCATTCTCGGGACCGAGAGCCGGGACGCGCTCGACGCGGATACGGCGCTCAAGGCCAAGCTGGAAAGCATCCGGCTGCAGGTTGGACCGATGATGAATCTGGGTGATGTGACAGAGAAGTCCGTGCCGAAGATGACGCTGGTCTCCGCGCCGACCAAGGGGGGTGCCATATCCACCCGTTCCTTCATCCCGCACCGCTGCCACGCGACCATCGGCGTGCTGGCGGCGGTTACCGTGGCCACAGCCGCCACGCTCGAAGGTTCGCCTGCGCATCGGCTCGCGGTCATGCCGAAAGGCCGCGCGCTGGCCGTGGGGGTGGAGCAACCCAGCGGCATCACCGAAGCCGCGCTAGAACTCGACGATCGCGGCGCCGTGACCCAGGCCGGGATCATCCGCACCGCGCGCAAGCTCATGGAAGGCCGCGTGTTCCCATGACCGCGCACAGGTTCATCAACCGCTGAAACGAAGAAAGACCCGTCATGACCATGGATCCAGACTACCTGCCGTTTCACCCCAACCCGAAGAAGCCGGACTACCAGCCACCGGCAGGCGCGGTGGACGCCCACTGTCACGTCTTTGGCCCGGGCGATGAGTTCCCCTATCACCCGGCGCGCAAGTACACCCCCTGTGACGCGGGCAAGGACCAGTTGTTTGCCCTGCGGGACCATCTGGGGTTCAGCCGCAACGTGATCGTGCAGGCATCCTGCCACGGCCCCGACAACCGCGCGCTGGTGGATGCACTCGAAGCAGCGGGAGAGCTGGCGCGCGGTGTTGCCTTTGTCCGGCATGACGTCAGC
>JBMTIF010000491.1:0-2329 GCA_049437045.1 Alphaproteobacteria bacterium
CAACGACTGGATCAGCGTCTATGCAATGGCGGTGAATGAAGAAAACGCCGCCGGTGGGCAGGTCGTTACTGCACCGACCAACGGAGCGGCCGGCGTTATCCCCGCAACGCTGATGTACTATCTTGAACACGTCCCACACGCGTCCGAGGCGGACATCCCAACCTTCCTGCTGACCGCAGCCGCCATTGGCGGGTTGATCAAGACCAACGCCAGCATCAGCGGGGCCGAAGTTGGTTGTCAGGGCGAAGTTGGCTCCGCCAGCGCCATGGCCGCCGCCGGTCTGTGTGCCGTGCTTGGTGGCACCCCCATGCAGGTGGAAAACGCCGCCGAGATTGCGCTGGAACATCATCTGGGCATGACCTGCGATCCCGTGGGCGGGCTGGTGCAGGTTCCATGCATCGAGCGAAACGGGCTGGGTGCCATCAAAGCCGTGAGTGCTGCCAGTCTGAGCATGCGCGGTGATGGCACGCACTTTGTGAGCCTCGACAGTTGCGTGGAAACCATGCGTCAGACCGGAATCGATATGTCTGAGAAATACAAAGAAACCTCACAAGGCGGCTTGGCTGTAAACGCGGTGGCTTGCTAAGCTCACCTTCATGGGTGAACGGTTCGTCATTGTTGGGGGTGGAATTGTCGGCGCTTCGCTGGCCTTCGCCCTATCGCGCGCAGGAAAAAGTGTTACGGTTCTGGAGCAGCATGCCCCGGCCTCCGGGGCTTCATCGAAGTCGTTCGCCTGGTTGAATGCCAACTACCCTGATACCCCCGAATACTTTCATCTTCGACTTGCGGCCTTGCAGCACTACCGGGATTTGCACGCTGAATTCGACCTTGGCCATATCCTGCGCTTTGGCGGGTCTCTGTGGTGGGAAGACGCGGGTGAAGCCTTTGACGAACATGTCCAGCTTCTCGCCTCCTTCGATTATCGCAGCGAGGTCGTGGATGCGAAAACCTTTGCCAAGCTGGAGCCACGGGTCAAAAACCCGCCAGACCGCGCTCTGCACGCCCCTGAGGAAGCAGGCGTGGCACTGGCTGGGATGACGCGCTGGCTGCTGGAACAGGCGAGCGCCTTGGGTGCAAGCGTGCAAACGGGCGCGGCAGTTGAAGAACTCATCCACACCGCGAGCCGTGTAACAGGGGTCAAAACCGCAATGGAAACCCTGATTGCCGACCACGTCATTGTCGCAGCGGGTGTTATGGCCGGTGAGTTGCTGGCGCCCGTGGGCTTTGATTTGCCCATGAACAACAATGCTGGGCTTATCCTGCGCAGCGCACCGCTTCCGCCGTTGGTGAACCACGTCATCATGTCGCCCGATGTGCATTTTCGGCAGGATCCTGACGGCTCTTTGCTGATGGGTGAGATCTTTTCGGGTTCCTTTGAAGCTGGCCGCGATATCGCAGCACTGCGCGAAAGCGTCCTTGGCTTCGTGCAAGCGCGTTTGGATGCGCCTGAACCTATTGTGCCAGTGCAAACCATGCTCGGTACCCGTCCCATGCCTGCGGATGGCATGCCCGCCATTGGCCCCGTGCCGGGAACGTCTGGATTGTCTGTTGCGGTTATGCACAGCGCGGCAACACTTGGCCCCATGATCGGCCAGCTGCTCGCCCGAGAATTAATCGCGGGACGTGAAGAACCGCTCCTGACAACCTTCCGGCCATCCCGCTTTCTGTCTTAGCAAGGTCGGCAAAGAGAGAGAAAAACTGTGAAACTCACGATCATCGGCTTTGGTGAAGCTGGACGCGCCATCGCGCAAGGGCTCAGAGAGGAGGCGCAAGCCCCGGAAATCAGCTGCTTCGATATAAAGACACTCGATCCCTCGCAGTCTGACGCTATTTCGCAGGCCGCGACGAGCCTCGGGGTACGCAATTGCACGACACTGGCGGAAGCGGTCGATGGCGCGGCATTTCTGATTTCGACGGTGACGGCAGGCTCTGCCTTGGACGTGGCCAAAGCCGTCAGCGGTCTCCGGCCAACGGCGCAAGCCTTTTTTGACATGAATTCAGTCGCGCCCGGGACAAAACGCACCGAAGCCGGGTTGCTGGAATCGGCTGGTGTTGCCTATGTCGACACAGCAGTGATGGCCCCGATCCACCCTCGCCTGCACAAAACCCCGATGCTGCTCGCCGGACCGAATGCGGAAACCTTCGCAGCAATTCTGTCAGCGTGGAATATGGATGTCCGCGTTGTTGGTGAAGCGGTCGGGCGAGCGTCTTCGATCAAAATGCTGCGTTCCGTAATGATTAAGGGGCTGGAAGCGCTGACGGCAGAAATGGGTCTGGCAGCAGAAAAAGCCGGCGTCAGTGATGAAGTGATCAACTCACTGAACGCCTC
>JBMTIF010000492.1:0-2329 GCA_049437045.1 Alphaproteobacteria bacterium
TGGTTTTCTTGCGTTGGAGCAGGCGGTCGCGCTGATGGGAGCCTCGGTCAAGCAGGGAACTCGTCTGGTCATTTCCGCTGAGCCTTTCTTCGCCCAGTCCTGGCTTGTGCCACGCCTCCAGCGTTTTCGTGATGCCAATCCGGGCGTTGATGTCCTGATCGACTCATCTCTGGAAATCAAAGACCTGACCCGTGACAGCATTGATGGGGCCATACGCTACGGTGTTGCCACCGATGATCCGCAACGCACAATTCGGCTATTTGGTGATGCAGTCATGCCCTTATGCAGTCCGGGACTTGTGGGCGATGGCGGCGTTGAGGAGCTGATGCAGCAGACCTTTTTGCATTGGGATCTTCGCCCGGCACCCTGGGCCAAGGAGACGGCCCGTTGGTTCGACTTCGAGTACTTTTGGCAGGAAGCTGGTTTGGGCCCTTTTGAGGCCAGTAACAATATCCACTTCAGCGACTATAACCTCGCCATTCAGGCCGCGTTGGCCGGGCAGGGAGTGGTGTTGGGAAGCCTGCCGATACTGCATGAAATTGTTGAGCAGGGCATGCTGGTCCCTGCTGTGGGCCGTCAATTGAAAACCAACATCGGTTACGATTTCGTCATCTCTCCCAACGCCTCTGGCTGGCGGCTGGCCGAGCGGTTTCGTGCCTGGTTGCTTGACGAAGCCTTGGCGTTAAATTCTGTCGTGGTTTGATCGGTCCGGTGCGGTCATTTGGCGCTCTGTTTGGGGTCATGGGGTCGCACTAATTCGTCGAGGTGAAACAAAACCACGCAAAAGTCTTAGACCATGACACCCTTCGCAAGCCCCGCCGAAGCCACAGCTGATTTTGCTCAAGAGCGCCTCGCCACCTACGTGCCAAAGGCAGGGCGAGCCTACGCGGCCGGTCGGAATTTTGATTTGGGACCGGGTGAACACACGAAGGTCTCGGGCTTGTCGCCTTGGCTTCGGCATCGACTGGTTCTGGAGACTGACGTCTTGCGCGCGGTCTTGAGCCGCCACGGCTTCGGGGCATCGGAAAAGTTCGTCCAAGAGGTGTTCTGGCGCAACTACTTCAAGGGCTGGTTGGAACATCGCCCAGAAGTCTGGCGTCGATACCGTGCTGATCTGGTGTCTCAACTGGAATTGCTTGAGAAGGACGCGAGTTTGGCGGCGCGTTATGATGAAGCAATCGAAGGCAAGACAGGCATTGCGTGCTTTGATGCCTGGGCGCAGGAGTTGCAGCAGACCCATTACCTGCACAATCACGCGCGCATGTGGTTTGCCAGCATCTGGATTTTCACACTCAAGCTGCCTTGGGTGCTGGGTGCTGATTTCTTTTATCGCAACTTGCTCGATGGCGATCCGGCATCCAACACCTGCTCCTGGCGTTGGGTTGCTGGTCTGCATACGGCAGGTAAAACCTATCTGGCTCGCCCCGCGAATATCGAGGAATACACAAGAGGACGGTTTCAGCCAGAAGGCCAATTGTCATCAAGTGCTCTGGCGTTGGAAGAAGCCGATCTTGGACCAAGGGTGCCGCCGGTCTTCGATCTGCCGGATCTAGCAGGCCAGCGGGTTGGCTTGCTGATTACCGCTGAGGATTGCGCCGTGCACCGATTTGAAGGCCTGACGCACCCAACAGCACTTTTTGCCTGGACCGAACCTGTGCGCCGCTCACTGCGGGAGACGGCAAAAGCAGTCGATGCCTTTGGGGTTGGGGCTGTGGAAAGTGCAGCCGCGGCCGCGTCGGCGCACTTTGCCTTGCCGTGCTGCACGGCGGAGGATGGTGAAACCGCAGCCGATGCCTTGGCGCGGTGGGCCAGAGAAAATGCGCTGGATTGTGTTCTTACCCCCAAAATGCCAATCGGTCCGGTGCGCCGTGCTGTTCATGCGGCTGCGACCGCGCATGATTTGCGACTGGTTGAGATCACACGCGACTACGATCAGGCTGTTTGGCCCCACGCGCGTGCGGGCTTCTTTGGGCTGAAGAAGAAAATTCCGTCAATCATTGCTGACTTGGGGCTGGCCTAGCTCCCGACCTCAGAGCGGTAGGTCAAGCTGGTCTTTGGCTTTGGCCTGTCCGCGCGGTTTAGGGCGTCTTCCAACCTGCGGAATGTTGGCCTTGCGACTGCCGTGCCGGTCCTGAATGGCGTCAGCTTTGGCACGAAATCCCTGTTCCCGCCGAACCGCCCAAATTCTGTCGCGGGCATCTTTGGCGGCCGTGAGGTAGTCGACCACGGGGAAGGGATAGGTCTTGCCAAGAATTTTGCCGGCCTGATCCGATTTCCACGGTTCGTGTATCTCGTAGTCAGACAAGGCGGCCAACTCGGGCACCCATTG
>JBMTIF010000493.1:0-2323 GCA_049437045.1 Alphaproteobacteria bacterium
TTCGCGGATTTGGAAGCGCAGAACATCCATTGACGATGCGCCCGAAGTGTTCCGTGGTGAACCGACAGATGTTTGGTCAAGCGCCAGCTTATTGCGAGACAACACGGGCACTGTTCATGCGATGACCGCGTTTCGCGCCGTTAGCTTCCACGAAACCGAATACTTCGTCTCGATCGACAACGATTGGGTGGCGCTGGACATTCAGAAGAAGGCTTCACCCTACGGCATTGTCGATAGCCAACTGCTATTCAGCACAGATGTCGATTGGGAGGTCGATGGCCAAACCTTCCCGGCGGACAGCCTGATCGCGGTCGATCTGGAAGAATGGAAGGCCGATCCAAACGGCGCGAAGAAAACGCTGGTATGGGCTCCCGCGGAACGCCAGACGAAACAAGGCGGTGCGATCACTGGCAATTCGCTATTCGTGGGCATGCTCGACAATGTCGTTGGCAAGGTCGTCCAATTCGATTTCGAAGATGGCGCGTGGGTCAGCAAGCAAGTTGATCTGCCCGACAATGCAACCGTAGGCATCGCGGCATCTTCTTCTGAAACCGACCAGATCATGTTCACGGTTACGGATTTCCTCAATCCTACCACACTGTATTATGCGGACGGCGGCACTCCGCTGGCGCTCAAGCAGTCACCCAGCCGATTTGACAAGGCGGGTATGGAAGTCGAGCAGCACGAGGCCACGAGCGCTGACGGGACCAAGATTCCTTATTTCATCGTCAAGCCAGAAGGCATGGAGATGGACGGCACCACAGCAACGCTGATGACCGGTTATGGAGGCTTCCAGGTTCCGCGCCTGCCCGGCTACCTTGGCACAACAGGCAAGCTGTGGCTTGAAAATGGCGGGGCCTATGTACTGGCAAACCTGCGAGGGGGCGGTGAATTCGGCCCCGGCTGGCACCAGACCGCGATCCGCGAGAACAAGCAGCGCACCTGGGATGACTTTATCGCTGTCGGTCAGGATCTGGTCGACAAGGGTTTCACCTCGCCTCAGCACCTCGGCATTCAGGGTGGCAGCCAAGGCGGATTGCTGGTCGGAACCGCCTTCACACAGCGCCCTGACCTGTTCGGCGGCGCAATCGTGCAGATCCCATTGTTCGATATGCTGCGCTATCACCTGATCGGGCGCGGCGCCTCGTGGATCGGCGAATATGGCGATCCGCGCATTCCAGAGCAACGCGCATGGATCGAGGGGTACTCGCCCTATCAGAAGATCGTCGAAGGCGTGGACTACCCCACTCCGTTCCTATGGGCATCGACGGCAGATGACCGCACGCACCCCGCCCACGCGCGCAAGGGTGCAGCCAAGCTGAAGGAATTGGGCCAGCCTTACTTCTACTTCGAAGACATGACTGGCGGACACTCGGGCGGCGTCGATAATGAACAGCGCGCGAAGCTACAGGCGCTGCAATATGTCTATCTCATGCAACAGCTGATGGACAGTGGTGACGGCGAGTAAGTTACTGAAAAACAAATGCATAAGGGCGGCCTGTTCGGGTCGCCCTTTTCATTTGGGGGTTACTCGGCAACCGGAATCAGCACCTCGTTACGGCGATATTGGGGCGGCACCATCGGGCTGTCATAGAAGGCATATTCAGGCGCGCCGATCGCTTCGATATCCTTCTCATTCATCCATTCGCGTAGAATGACCTCGGCCCGTTCCAAATTGCGGCTGCTCGAAGCGCCGGCAAAACGAACAACAGCCATCCGGCGCGCAGGAACTTCGGTCAGCGTGATGTCCTCTGCCGCTTCTGGCAGTGTCTCCAAGGTGTATTTGCGGGGCATCACGAACCGCGTGCGCCATGCCCCCTCTTGGCCGGGATCCTGCATCACAGGTGATGTCATCGCGATCTCTTCGGTTTGATCGACGATAACCGGAGAAGTCATGGCGATAGCTTCGCTCTGATCATCGCCCTCGTCGCGGCGAGGCCGTTCTTGAGCGAAAATGTAAGCGGCAAGGCGGCGGAAACCCGCATTCAGCGCTCTGCCCCGTTCGCCGCGATGGGTGACTTCAGCGACCAGCATGGGCTCATACTGACGAACCTCAAATCGATCCTCTTCAACCAGCGCTTGATACGCTGGCTGCTCCTCATCCTCCTGAGCGTAGGCGGGCGCAAAGACGAGCCCTGCAGCTGCAGCTCCAGCCAATGCCAAGAACACTTTCCCGAATGCCATACGAATCCCCTTCGTCTTGAGATTTCAAGCGAATGAGAAGCGTATTGGTTCCATCTTTGCACTGACTCGTCAGCTAACCCGGATAACCTTGCGCGGTTCGTCTCATAAGCAGCCCCGATCGAGTGTTTAACTCAAAAAG
>JBMTIF010000494.1:0-2321 GCA_049437045.1 Alphaproteobacteria bacterium
CCAGCAAATCCTGATGCTCAGGCAGGGCGGCAAAGTGCATATCCGGCAATCCCGATTGACGTGTTCCCATCACATCACCAGCACCGCGCAGGCGTAGGTCTTCCTCAGCGATTACGAAACCGTCGTTGCTCTCGCGCATGATTGATAACCGTGAGCGCGCTGTTTCACCCAGAGGTGCTGTGTAAAGCAGCAAACAGGTTGAAGCCTTGCTTCCACGGCCAATACGTCCACGGAGCTGATGCAGTTGAGCCAGTCCAAAACGTTCCGCATGCTCGATGACCATCACAGTGGCATTGGGCACATCCACACCCACTTCAACAACGGTGGTGGCGACCAGTATGTCACTTTCGTGCGCTTTGAACTTGCGCATGACCGTGTCTTTTTCCTCGCCCTTCATCCGCCCATGAACCAGCGCAACGCGCGGGCCAAACATCTCCTTGAGCATGGCGTGACGTTCTTCGGCTGCTGTCAGGGTGCTGACTTCCGTTTCTTCGACCAGCGGACAGATCCAGTACACTTGATCCCCTCGCTCAATCGCCCGGCCCAAGGCCTGAGCAACATCTCCCCATTGTTCCTGTGGTTTCACAAGTGTCTTGATGGGCTGGCGTCCAGCAGGCTTGGTGAGCAGCTTGGATATATCTAGATCACCATAGAGCGCCAGAACCATCGAGCGGGGGATCGGCGTTGCCGACATGAGCAACATGTGCGGTGCTTCGCCTTTTTGCCCCAAAGCCAGTCTCTGATGTACGCCAAATCGATGTTGTTCATCGATAATTACCAGTCCCAGATTTCTGAACTCGACCCCTTCTTGGAACAAAGCATGCGTGCCTATCAGGATCTTGATCGCGCCCTCTGCGCAACCGGCCAAAACGGGACGGCGGGCGGCGGCTTTGTCCCGGCCCGTGAGAATATCAATCCGCACCCCGACCTTGGAGAGTGCGTCGAAGAGATTGGCGTGCAGCTGTCGGGCGAGGATCTCGGTTGGCGCCATGATCGCAACCTGCGCACCAGCCTCCACCGCAATCAGGGCGGAAAACAGGGCCACCATCGTTTTCCCACTACCAACATCGCCCATGATCAGCCGCATCATGCGCTGCGCCCGACCCATATCCGAGCGCACGGCGTCAATGGCGCTTTCCTGACTGTCGGTGAGAGTAAAGGGCAGCGTCTTTCTTACCGCTTCGCTGAGAGAATTGTCACCAGTCAGCGGGTTACCACCGCGACGACGCCCACGCTCTCGCACAATCATCAACGAGAGCTGCTGGGCCAGCAATTCATCATAGGCGAGCCGGCGGACGGCCTGAGTCCGCTCCTGACCCTTTAAATCGCCCCGGAAGTGTAGACAGGCCAGCGAGGGATGCCAGCTTGGCCACTTCTGCTGCGATTGCAGCGATGCATCGGCCCACTCAGGTAAATCCGGCACGAGCTCCAACGCTGCATTCAGCGCTTTGTTCCAAACGCGCGATGTCAGGCCTTGGGTCAGCGGGTAAATCGGCTCCACAGCCGGAATGGCGTCTTCTTCCTCTAACGGCACCATGTAGTCGGGGTGGGTGATTTGCCAGTTGTTGTTGAATCGCGCGAGCTTGCCGGAAACCAGTCGCTCTTCACGCACGGGCAACTGTCCTTGTAGCCAAGAGCCCTTGGCATTGAAGAACACAAGCGAAACCGGGGTATCGCCCGCCATGCAGTTGACGCGGTAAGGCGCTTTGGGGGAGCGGGGGATAAAGTGCTGCAGGACAAACAACGGGATGGTTACCAGCTGGTCTTCATACAGTGATGTCGGCTCGGATATTCGTGTGCGTTGTTGCACTCGACTGGGCTGGGCGCGGACCAGATCCCATACATGCGGCCCCGCCACCCGCTCAATCAGTGCTGCAGACTTCGGCCCAATCCCGGGTAAGTCTGTCACAGGCGTGAATAAAGGATTGAGGATTTCTGGGCGCACGCTAACTCATCAGATGATCACACAAGGTAGTTAGGAACTTTCTTAGCATGGAATACGGCGACCGGCGCAAGCGTGCGCTTTGGCGGGCAGGGCATCGGGGTACACGCGAGCTGGATCTGCTGATGACTCAGTTTGCGCAGGACTTCCTTCCTTTGACCCAAAATGAAGCGAGTGACGCCCTGACCCGGATGGAACAGATCGAGGCTTTGCAGCAAGTCAATGATCCCGATGTGCAGGTTTGGTTACAGAACCCGGCAAGCATTCCTGCTGAGCTTCCCGAACCCTTGCTTTCCGCGTTGCGATCGTTTGAGTACCGCATCTAAGAATCGGCTAACCCGAGCGTGGCATGAACGGCAAAGAAGACCAAAACGTTAAC
>JBMTIF010000495.1:0-2319 GCA_049437045.1 Alphaproteobacteria bacterium
CGTTCACCGCCTACGACCAGATTGGCAGAGGCTTTCCCGTCCGCGATGTAGTCCATGACGGTTTGGGTCTGCTTTTCATCCACCAAGGCTCCCATTTTTGAGGCCGGGTCCAGCGGGTTACCGGGTTGCATGCCTTTGGCCCGCTCAGCGATCATGGCGACCAGTTCGTCCTTGATGCTGCGCTCGACCAGCAAGCGGGAATTGGCAGAGCACACTTCACCCTGATTGAAGAATATCCCAAAAGCCGCCATGTCGGCGGCGGCTTCGAGGTTCTTGCACTGGCTGAATACCAGGTTCGGACTCTTGCCGCCGGTTTCCAGCCAGACCTGTTTCATGTTGGATTGCCCGGCGTATTGCTGAAACAATTTGCCTACAGCCGTTGAGCCCGTGAAGGCGAGGCAATCAACATCTTCGTGCAAACCCAAAGCGCGTCCGGCAGTTTCCCCGTAGCCCGGAACAACGTTGAAGACGCCATCGGGCACGCCCGCTTCGGCGGCGAGTTCGGCAAGGCGAAGCGCAGAAAGCGGGGACTGCTCAGCGGGTTTGAGAACAACCGAGTTCCCCATAGCCAAGGCAGCTGCTGCCTTCCACGTGGCCATATCCAGCGGAAAGTTCCACGGTACCACTGCACCGACAACGCCCAAGGGTTCCCGCGTGATCAGCGCCAGATCACCCGGTCCGGTCGGTGCAACCTCATCATAAATCTTGTCGATTGCTTCGGCATACCACTGGAAGAACAGCGCCGATCCCGGCACGTCTACCGTTGCTGCATCTGCAACCAGCTTGCCCATGTCCAGACTATCCAGCAGCGCGAGTTCAGTCAGGTTCCGCCGGATGAGATCGGCGAGCCGCAAGAGCACGGCTTTCCGATCCATAGGCCCCATGCGGGACCAAACCCCGTTTTCGAAGGCTTTCCGGCCCGAAGCCACAGCGCGGCGGATGTCTTCTTCGTCGCCTTCGGCGACGTCAGCCAGAACGGCGCCGGTTGCCGGATTGATGCTGGCAAAGGTTTTGCCTGAAGCAGACGGAACAAACTGACCATCAATGAAAATCTGGTTTCGAAACGACAGACCGGCGGCTGCGGCGGTCCAATCTTTGAGGGTCATTTCAGACATGGGAATGCTCCAGAATCAGTGGTGACTATTCGTCTCCCGGCACGCCGTAAGACGGGGCTTCTCGGGGGTCGAGTGCACGTTGGACGTAGGCGTCCAGTTGAGGCTTGTAGACCTCCCAGGCTTGGGCAATGGCTTCAATCGGACAGTCTTCAGTCCAGTCGCAGCGCAGGTCAGCAACGGGCCAGGGAACTTCACGGCAAATTTGCATGCCGGCAGAATGCACGGGACCGGCTTCACCACCTGCGGCAAGTCCGGCCCGCATGGCCGCGATCAACCGGTCGCCGATGTGCCCTTGGGAGGTGACAAAACCTTCGACAATCGCTGCTGGAATGTCCTTGTTGGCCAGCAGATTGCCCGCAGAAATGACATTTGGCCCCGCAGCGTCCGTCCAAATTCCGAGTGAATTGGGGCCGGAATGGATGGCGGTGTTGCCGTGTTTGTCGATGGCAAGCACTTGCCGATATTCGATAAACCGACCCTGATCCCGAACGCCGGCGACGGCTTCCGCTGCGGACATCCCCCCCTGCATGAGGTCCAGCGCAAAGGGGCCGAGCGTTGGGTCTGTGATGTTCTGGCTCGCCACGGCACCAACCCCGGCCCGGGTGTAGGCACAGCGGGCCGCAACCGCGGGAGAGGAGGATGAGATGGCCAGCCCGAACATGCCGGTTTCTTCACAGCGGGCTACGAGGGAAAACGTCATTCTGGGATCACCGCCGTACCGTCAATTTCCACCAGCCATTCGGGCCGCGCCAGCGCCTGAACAACCAACCCGGTTGAGACCGGAAACACGCCTTTGATGTACTCCCCCATCGTGCGGTAAACCGCCTCGCGATGCCGGATGTCAGTGGTGTAGACCACGACTTTGACCAAATGCTCCATGTCCCCGCCTGCCTCTTGCAGCAACTGGCGGATGTTTTGCATGACCTTGTGAGTCTGATCGACCGGGTCGTGGCTGTCGATGTTCTTGGCGTCGTCAAGGTTCTGTGGACACTGCCCGCGCAGATAGACGGTCTTGCCACCGCGCGTGATCACAGCCTGACAGAGGTCATTGTCGAGGTTCTGCTCGGGGTAGGTGTCGGCTGTATTGAACTTGCGAATGCGCTCATGAACCATGACGGTGCCTTTTCCTTGTTCAGCCGATCTCGCGCTGCCTTATGTCATTGTGATAGGCGCGATAGGCTCTTTGAATGCCAATTTGGTCGGC
>JBMTIF010000496.1:0-2311 GCA_049437045.1 Alphaproteobacteria bacterium
AGATGCTCGCTTCATCTACCAGGTCTATAACCGCAGAAACGGACAGGAGATCGGCGCGCCGATCCCCCAGACCTGCTGTGCCGCCGGTTATCACACGCGTTTCCCGATGACACGTTGCGCAGCTTAAATTATCCCCTGTTCGGGTCGACGCCAGACGTTGTTCCAGCAAATCGGCAAAAACCGGCTGGCTCCAAAAGAGTAGGCTAGCCGTTAGAAGCGGTGCGACCGAGAAGAGCGGCGAAAGTTTCAATCTCATCAACCACACCATCAAGCTGCTCGCGGTACATGGTTTGCTTTTCAGCCGTCAGGCTCCCTTTTCTGACATCCACCATCAATCTGCGGACGGTTTCCAGACGGCTTCGCACTTGATTGATCCCTTGAGCAATTTCAACAGCATTGGCGAGAGAACCATAAAGAGTAATGGTGTCGTATTTCGCCTGTGCATTGAGTTCCAAGATGGTTTGAACGCCCAAAAAGTTCACGTAGAGCTCTGCCGCTGAAATGGTTGACTGGGTCATATCCTCAGCCTGTTTCAGTTCAGCCAGTTTTGGCAGGTAACGATCTGTTAGGTAGTCGCTGACCATACCCAAAGCGCGGTTAACGACGCCTTCTGTTGGACCCAGGTCGTACGTCTGCGTGAGACCGTTCAGCGCATTCCATTCTTCTTTCAGTGCCTCAAGGCTCATCGCGTCGGAGGCCGGATCGGAAAACTCGAAGCTGGCAAACGGAGGAAATGCGAGCGAAAGCACATCCAGGCTTTGCAACAAGTTGTCAGCGAGGCGATCCACACCTTCTTGCCTCGCCATAATCAAGTCATCCAATATGCCAGCTGTCTGCTCGACAACCACGTGGCTGGCCAAGGCCGAGGTAAAGTCATAGCCCGGTGAATAGGCTTCACGCTCATCGGTTGCCTCGGGCGAGGCTTCCTCTGCCACATCAGTCGCCGCTGGTTCTGCGGTATCTGTGGCCGTGCCTCCCGCTTCTGTCTCAGGCATGACTTCTTCGACTGTATCAGCAGCAGGCGCTGCGCCCGCTTCAAGTGCCGTGTCTGCGGCCGCAACAGAATGTCCTAAAAAAGCGCTGGCAATCACCGCACTGGCGAATAATTTCATCATCAATTCACCCAATTAATTATAATATAGTTGATTATAACAACTTTTGGGTAAATCGCATAACAAAAAAGGGGACCGCCCGTAGGCAGCCCCCTGTTTGGTCTTATGGGCTAAGCTAGGGTGCTTAGAGGCCGGAAGACAGCTCCGGCACAGCATCAAACAGGTCGGCGACCAGACCGTAGTCTGCCACCTGGAAGATCGGTGCTTCCTCGTCCTTGTTGATCGCCACAATAACCTTGGAGTCTTTCATGCCGGCAAGGTGCTGGATCGCGCCGGAAATACCTGCAGCAATGTACAGGTCCGGGGATACAACTTTACCCGTCTGACCCACTTGATACTCGTTTGGCGCAAAACCAGCGTCTACAGCCGCGCGCGACGCGCCGACAGCAGCACCAAGCTTGTCCGCGAGCGTATCGAGGATCGTAAAGTTCTCAGCGGAACCCATGCCGCGACCACCGGAAACCACGATGGAAGCAGACGTCAGCTCTGGACGGTCACTGGTGGAAAGCTCATCAGCGACCCAAGACGTCAGTCCTGCAGAACCCGCGCCAGCGAGGTCCGATACAGAGGCTGAACCGCCTTCGGCAGAAACGGGGTCAAAATTGGCTGTCCTTACGGTCAGTACCTTGATGCTGTCCGAGGACTTTACCGTAGCGATCGCGTTACCGGCGTAGATTGGACGCTCGAACGTATCTGAGTCGACCACTGCAGAGATGTCAGAGATCGGCTGAACGTCCATCAGCGCAGCAGCACGCGGCAGAATGTTCTTTCCAACCGTGGTGGCAGCAGCAACCAGATGCGTCTTCCCTTCACTCGCAGCAATCAGCAGCGGTGCAATGTTTTCAGCAATTTCGTTGCTGTATGCCGCATCGGAGGCTTTGATTACAGCAGACACACCATCCACTTTCGCAGCGGCGTCAGCAGCTGCATCAGCGCCTTCACCCGCAACCAAAGCCGTAATATCGCCGCCAATCTGCTTCGCCGCAGCAACTGCGGAAAGAGACGTTGCTTTGATGCCGTCGGCATCGTGCTCCAGATAAACCAGAATGCTCATGTTCTTGTTTCCCTCAGATCTCAGACGACTTTGGCGTCGTTTTTCAGTTTGTCGATCAGCTCACCTACGCTGCCGACCAACACACCCGCAGCACGCGCTGGCGGCTCGGATACGGATACGGTGGACAGGCGCGGCGCAACGTCAA
>JBMTIF010000497.1:0-2311 GCA_049437045.1 Alphaproteobacteria bacterium
CCGTGAAGCTCGAGAAGGGCTTGAAGTCGACCATCTTCGCCGGTTGGACCGTGGCTATACCACGCCCATTCTGGGCAGCGCGAAATACCGACCGCGTCCAGTCCCAGAAAATAGCTCGCTGCTTTGACATTGGCCGCATTGCGTTCCGCCTCCGTGGGTTTGGCGGCTGGGGTCTTGGGCTCTCAGTCCTGTAGCAGAACGAATGCACCCAGCATCCGACGATGGGCTGACGCATGCGCGCTTTTGCGGATAAAAAAGCCGCCCTTTGCAGCGTCTTGTTGTTTCTTACCAAGATCGCCAAATTGCGCACGAGCGAACATGTTGGACCGTTTGGGGACTCGCGCCACCCGCTCTTCATCGATAAAAGTAGTGGGTTTCTGAACGCGTTTCAGTTTTTCGAAAGGGTAAGCGCCATCCATATACCTACGCCGCCGGTAGGGATCGCGGTTGAGCGCACCTTTTGCGCTCCCTTTTGCTACCCACCAGGCAGGGCCGAAGGTTTGCTCTTCCAAAGGAGCGAGACTGCGGTCCGATGCCATCTCCATGTCTGTGGTTACAACCGCCAATCCAAACCCTTTCCCAATAAAGGGGGCTTGCAAATGCCCGCGTTCAACCGTTGCAAGCCCTGCCGCTATAGCGAGTTTGCCCAAATCAACATCTGAAGAAGTTGCCGTGTGTGCGCGCGCCTGAAATCCCAGTAAATGCAGATAGTTCGATAGGATCACCACCGTCTCAGAGGCCCGAAGTGCAGCACGATGATCCTGCGCATCCTGTATCCATTCAGCACCGGGCTCGTCTTCACGAGGAGGTCGCATATGTTCGACAAGGCATACAATGGCATGTGTGTGACCATCAATCGGAGTTGGCGACTGATCGATTGACTCTCTCAGTTCAGCCATAATCACGTCGATTCCTGATGAAAGTGTCTTTGTCTGCTTGGTGCGAATGTCATGCGCCAACCTATCAATATCGGGGTTGCGCGTCGGCTGCGCCAGAAACGCGTCTCTTGGCAATCGGCAGACGCCAATCATCGAAGCATCCTGAAAATAACCAAATGCCTTCATGTGATTGGATCGCTCAACCAGGTCGGATGGGGCCGTGCTTAGCACTGGATTTACCGTTCCATCCCGGATCACATCCATCATCGCCTGATATTCGCCCATCGCGTTCACTAGCGAATGCGGTGTGTCGAGCCTATGAAAATCTAGCGTGGCTGGAGTAGGTGCCTGCGACAGGTCCGGCTCGCCATCTGCCCTTTTCAGCCGCTCCAACGGATAGGGGCCAAGATGAAATGGTCGATTTTTGGTCGAAAAAATACGTGGGCCCATGGTATTGATCTGATCCTGTGATTTTGGTTTTAGTTCGACTACGAAGACTGGCCTGAATAGCGTAACCGACGCGCAAGAACGGCTTGCGCTTGAGCCACGATTGGTGCGTCAATCATTTTATTATTTAGGGTAGCAACTGAGGCGCCGTTTTGCCTTGCTTTCTCTGCTACGGCGATAATGTTCTGCGCCTCACGAAATTCATCATCGCTCGGCATAAAGACATCATTCAACACTTCGACTTGCCCTGGATGGATCGCAAAACTGCCGGAGGCACCCAAAGCTTTTGCTTTAAGCGCGGCCGCCTCAAATCGTACAAAGTCTGTATAGTGCGCGATGGTGTCGGGAATCACCAAGGGTTCGATCCCCGCAGCGCGCGCAGCCTGGATCACCTGGAACGCCGCCGGCACCAGAAGTTCTGGTGTGGGAGGGGCACCCATCTCGGCCGAGTAGTCTTCGACGCCTAGGCCCAGTCCAACGATGGTCGACGCAGCCTCGGCGATGGCAAGCGCGTCGATCACTCCACGCGGAGACTCGATTAACAGAATTAGTGGCGTAGCGCCAGCCAGGTCTGCGGCCTGCTTGGCTGCGGTGCTCGTGGCATGGGGCAACACGATCAAATCAACACCGGCGTCTGTTGCCATGGCGATGTCGTTTGCGCCTCCCGAATGGAGCGGGTTTACGCGAACAGCAATGTCGGCGCCGGACGCTTCCAGGCCAGAAACGGCTCCCGACAAAGCAGCGCGTGCTTCGTCTTTTCGGTCCTGTGGTATCGCGGCCTCCAGATCCAGGACTATGGCATCAGCGCCGCGCATAGCAGCGCCTGCGATCAACCGGTTTTTGAGAATTGGTACAAAGAGAAGTGAGCGCCACATTAAACGATCCCTTTGTCTCTTAGTGTTGCAATTTGATCCGAGGTGAGACCGATTTCGGCAAGAACCTCGTCACTGTTTTGTCCCTGTAAGGGCGCCGGCGTTCGCACAGTT
>JBMTIF010000498.1:0-2303 GCA_049437045.1 Alphaproteobacteria bacterium
CTGGGTGCACATCCATTTTACGAGGGCCTGGGCGGTGGTCAGACGTTCGGTGGTCATGGGGCTCTTCTCCGCACACCCGGCACGCCTGAGCGCATCAGCCGGGGGTCAAAACGAAATAAATATTCTGCTTTGCAGAACGGCAGAATAAATCTTTACATCGAATGAAAATGGTGATCAAACTCTATCTCGGGTGTTGTAGACGAGTGTGACCTGCACCCAGCTTCGGGATTGGGTCTGCCCGACATTCCTGACGAAGTATACCGAAATTCACACTGAAACTTGGGAGGGTTTCCGATGAAAAAGCTTCTGATCGCCGCAATGGCGAGCCTCGCTTTTGGTGGCGTTGCATCCGCTGACGACCACATTGCAAACATTATCGTTGTCACGCACGGTTCTGATGCTGACGGTTTCTGGGGCGTTGTTCGTAACGCTGTTGAAGCTGCTGCTGAAGACACTGGCGCCAACGTAACGTACCGTAACCCATCCACGGGTGACCTGAACGAAATGGCGTCTCTGATCGAGGCTTCCGCGGCTCAGTCCCCTGATGGTCTGATCGTTTCCATTCCTGACGCGAGCATCCTTGGTGGTCCAATCAGCGCTGCAGCAGCGGCTGGCATTCCAGTGATCTCCATCAACTCCGGCTCCGACGTTTCCGCTGAGCTGGGCGCGATCATGCACGTTGGTCAGCCTGAGTACGATGCCGGTCTCGGCGGTGGTCAGAAGACCGCTTCCCTGGGCGGCTCCGGTGGTGTGTGTTTCAACCACGAGCCATTCAACACCGCTCTGCTTGACCGTTGTCAGGGCTTTGCTGACGGTCTTGGCGAAGACCTCAACATGGTTGAGGTTTCCAAGGACTACAACGACATCAAGAACACCGTTCTTGCGTACATGACCTCCAACCCTGGCACCGGCGCTGTAATGGCTGTTGGTCCGACGGGCTGTGACCCAACGATCGAAGCGGTCGAAGAACTGGGTATGGCTGGTGATGTCGTCGTTGGTTGTTTCGACCTCTCGCCTGCGATCGTTCAGGGCGTAATCGACGGTACCGTTGCCTACGCTATCGACCAGCAGCAGTTCCTGCAGGGCTACCTGCCTGTTATCGTGCTCAACCTGATGCACCGTAACGGCACCCTGCCTGGTAACTCGATCAACTCCGGTCCGGGTTTCGTAACCCTGTCCAACGTTGCTCAGGTTCAAGCACTGGCTGGCGTAGAGCGCTAAGTCGGACACAGGGCTCAGGATTGCAGCTCAGGCAGCTCGCCAGACTGCGATCCGGTCCTGTTGCTTCAGACATTCGGGGCGCGCGCGGTTTCGTGCGCGCCCTTGTTTTTTTCTACGCGTGTTGGTTTGCTCAGAAGCCAACACGATCTTCACTGAAATCAAGCGCGGGGAGAGGCTGGAATGACGTCCGTTGATGAGCGCATCCGCAAGACAACACTATTGGAATCAGCGCTGCGCCGCCCGGAACTGGGCTCTGTCTTTGGCCTGTTTGCCGTTGTCGTTGCCTTCATGATCATGACCGGCCCTATCAATGTCGGCTTGGGTGAAAAGAACACGTTTGCAGACATGTGGGTGCGTTCGGTCGGGGTTCAGTCCTGGGTCGAACTGGCCGCCTATGTCGGCATCCTCGCCATCGCTGCGGCCATGCTGATGATCTCGGGCGAGTTCGACCTCAGCATCGGGGCGAACGTCGCGCTGGGCGGGCACACCTTCGCCATGCTGATGATGTCCCCCGACCCGATGCCGATCTGGATGTGCATCTTTGCCACCTTCGGGTTCATGATGTTCGTGGGGTTTGTCACCGGCATGCTTGTGGTCTCAACCGGACTGCCGAGCTTCATCGTGACGCTGGGGTTCTGGTTCGCCAACCGCGGCTTTGCCAACTACCTTGCGTTCCGCAACCACGACACTTCGCGGCTGGACATCAAACCCATGCTGGAGGAGAGGAACGTCCTTGTCGACGGGGCGGTGGTCAAAATGCCCGATCCCACCAAGATCGACGATATCTTTGCCTTCAAGAACGGGTTCTTCGGCTGGACCGGACAGATCGATCTGCCGGGCCTGCAGCCCTTCCAGCTGTTCTTCAACGCCGAGTTCTACTACTTCATCGTTTTCGCGATTATCGCGGTCTTCATCCTCAATTTCACCCGCATCGGGAACTGGATTTTCGCCGCTGGTGGTGACCCCGTCGCCGCCCGCGCAGTCGGTGTTCCCGTGGCGCGGGTCAAGGTTGGCCTGTTCATGACCTCGGCCTTTGTCGCCGGGTTCCTCGGCGTGATCTTCACGCTGCAGTCGGGCGTGTC
>JBMTIF010000499.1:0-2286 GCA_049437045.1 Alphaproteobacteria bacterium
TGCATGCTTTGAAGAGAATTTCTGTGAAGCGGTTTTTGCGCTCAACTGGTTCAAATGACATAAATGACATGAACTTTTCATGCGGAGGTGCCATGCTTGTGTAGGCTTACACACAATCCATGGACAGGACCGCTGTAACTCCGTGCTCAGCTTTTATAATGCGGTGCTTCGACGTCTAGCCGGCGACGGATGGCTGACCACTCCAGCTCACCTTCATAGCCATACCAATCGCTGGAATTCATATCCGCGAGATGACGCTTTTGTTCGGTTTCGGGAATGGTGCGAATTTTGACACCGGGGCATGCCGCCGCCTTTTGCACCTCCAACTGTACCGAGCAGGCTTGATCCAGGTAAAAAGAGCGGAAGAAGGCCTCGCCAGCGTTTGCTCCAAATACAAATGCGCCGTGCCAGGCTTCGACCACGGCCTTCTTGCCGCGGCCAGCGTCCAGCAGACCACACAGAAAATCATCGGTGCATTCAAATTCGTAGTCAGTATAACCCAGCACCTCACCACCACCGATCATCAGGTACGCTTGGCTGTAAGGGCCCACACCGTCTTTCTGTGCACTAACACCCATGATCGCCTTGGTGTGGATATGCATGATGCAGTTTTTGTCGGGCTCTGCCTCGAAGAATAACTTACCGATTTCGGTCGCCGATGGGTTTGGGCTTCCATTTTCTGGATTGTGATTGACACGATCAAAGCCAACCTTGATCAGATTAGATGCCGTTACTTCTTCATGCATCCAGCCATAGTGGTGAGTTATCAACGCATCTTCGCCGGGCACCCGGATCGCATGCCATTGGTTGGTTGTGTCGGTCAGCCGGTATTTCACCAAGGCATTGTAGATCGCTGCCAATTCGCAGCGCGCCTCCCATTCAGCATCAGAGCAGCTAGTAGGCCGGGTTCCGGTTGGCGTAGGTGTTATCACGTTCATCAGATTTCTCCTGCAAGTTCTCCTGCAAAAAAAGCTCTTCCAAACCCTAATTACTTGCCGATATAATCCAAAAACTATGCATAATGTGACTTTCATCCTGTTTCCTAGATTTCAGATGCTGGCTTACGTCTTGGCGACTGAAGCTCTGCGTCTCGCCAACAAATGCGCGGGCAAGAGTGTTTTCACGTGGCAGACCCTGACGGCAACAAACGAACCTGTTCTGGCGTCAAATGGGGTTTCGGTTGCGCCGGATACTACGCATTGGCCGAGCACCGATTTCCCAAATCTAATCATGCTTTGCGCCGGTTATGATCCGTTGGCGCATGTTACCCCTCGAGTGCGCGCCTTCCTGTCTAGGGCAAACAGAGCTGACGCCATGATCGGTGGTGTGGATACCGGAACCGTCATTTTGGCAGAGTTGGGCCTCTTGGATGGGTACCAAGCCGTGGTGCACTTCGAAGCCGAAGGCGAATTTCGTGAGAGTTGGCCAGAGATTGCTTTGAGCGATCAGATTTACTGTCTGGACAGGCAGCGATTGACAGCAGCCGGTGGAACTGCGACCGGCGATGCCGTTCTGGCTTGGTTGCAACAAGAATTTGGAGGCGATTTTGCGGCAGCGACTACCGAGGCCATGTCTCATGGGGCGATGCGGAAGGGCGAAGAAAGTCAGAAGCTCTTATCTTCAATAGATCCTGTTCTTCGCCGCATGAGGTCATTGATGAGAGACCACCTGGCTCAGCCTTTCAAATTGGGACAGATTTGCCAAGTTCTCAACGTCAGTGAAAAGCAGCTCAGAACGCGCTGCCAGAGGACCTTTGGCCTGACGCCCCAAGCCTATTATCTGGTTGTTCGCTTAGAACAAGGACAGTTCCTTTTGAGGAACACGCATATGCCCATAACTGAAGTGGCACTTGCAACTGGCTTTGGATCACTTACCGGTTTTTCCCGCGCCTTTAGAAATTTGTATGGCGCTTCTCCAAGGACTTACAGGAAAGTGGTAGGTTCAGATAACTTGATCGACACTACGCAGCAAAGACGGACATCAAATGGCATCGACACAGTTGGAGGATGGCGTTCTTGACCGCTGCGCCGGAGGAACGCTTGCCGGAACATATGAGATTGAACAGGGCTTTCAGACTAGCAAGCGCGATCATTAATACTGGATAAGAATCACGACTTCGACGTCACCAGCCTTTTTATTTAGCCCTAACGTAGCAACGAACGCGGCAATATCTCCGGGGCATTCGATGAGGCGTGGCGCGTCAATGGCGTTAAGCTATTGTATTATTGTGTTTAATTTTGGTTGCGGGAGTAGGATTTGAACCTACGACCTTCAGGTTATGAGCCT
>JBMTIF010000500.1:0-2284 GCA_049437045.1 Alphaproteobacteria bacterium
AGATTACCCTTTCTTCCCGGTTTTTCGGGACCTGCCCTCTATCCTTGAGTGTTTATTGTAAGATTCTCCTGATGCGGCGGAGTATCCAAACGACGCTTCTAAGCTGATCCATTAACAAAGGAGGAATCGGGAAGATGAGCAAAATCGATCACGAAATCCGCAAACTGCAAAAGCGGGTGACCAACGGCGGTATCAACCGTCGTGAATTCATAAAGGCGGCTACGGCCATGGGCTTTGCCGCCACAGCACCGGCGCTTTACAGCCACGCGGCCTATGCTACGCCGAAAAAAGGCGGCGTCTACCGCGTGGGCTTTGGCGGCGCCAACACCGGCGATATGCTGGACCCAGCGGATAACGGCGATACCTTCATGATCAATATGAACATGGGTGGATGCCGAAACGCCCTGGTTGAGGTCAACGCGGATGGGCAGGCTGTGCCAGACCTTGCCGAGAGTCTTGAGCCGTCAGCCGACGCCAAGACCTGGGTGGTGAAACTGCGCAAGGGTATCGAATTCCACAGCGGCAAAACCTTTGATGCCGATGATGCGATCGCGTCTCTTGAGCACCATCGCGGAGAGGATTCAACCTCTGACGCCAAGAGTGTGGCCAACTCACTGGGCAACATTCGCAAAGACGGTCCGAACACCCTCATCTTTGAACTCGAAAGCGGTAACGCTGACTTCCCCTATCTGCTGAGCGACTATCACCTGCTCATGGGTTCGGCAGACAGTTCCGGTAAAGTGGACTGGGCTTCGGGTGACGGTACAGGCGCCTTTATTGTGAAAAATTTCGAGCCTGGGGTTCGGGCGCACATGGTCCGCAACGACAACTACTACAAACCCGGCTGCGCCAACTTTGACGAGGTCAAGCTCACCGCGATCAATGATCCAGCCGCAAGAATGAATGCCATGGCGACAGGCCAGGTAGATGCGATCGTCCGCTGCGACCTCAAGACCGCGCCGATGCTCGAGAAAAAGCCTGGTGTCAGTGTGTTGCAGGTCTCCGGAACCAAGCACTTCACCTATCCGATGGATGTCCGCCAGGCGCCGTTCAGTGACAACAACGTACGAATGGCGCTCAAGCACGCGATTGACCGCGAGGCCTTCGTCAACACCGTACTGCGCGGCTATGGCTCACTGGGCAACGATCACCCGATCAGTTCCAACCAGAACTACCACGCCGGTGACCTTCCGCAGCGTCAATACGATCCGGACAAAGCCAAGTGGTACCTCAAACAGGCGGGACACGCCAGTATCGACGTCGAGATCGCTGCCGCTGATGCCGCTTTTAACGGTGCTGTAGACGCAACTCAGCTTTACTCTGAAGCTGCTAAAGTTGCAGGCATCAACATCAAGGTCAACCGGGTTTCGCCTGACGGCTACTGGAACAACGTCTGGATGAAAGTCCCGTGGAGCGCCTGCTACTGGTCCGGCCGTCCTACCGCAGACTGGATGTTCACCATCGGCTACAAGGCCGGCGGCAACTGGACTGACAGTTTCTGGAACAATCCTCAGTTCGAAAAGCTGCTGGTGGCTGGGCGTGCTGAGCTGGATGAAGCCAAGCGCAACGATATCTATGTCGAAATGCAAACCATCGTCCGCGACGAAGGCGGCGTGGTCGTACCCTGCTTTGCCAACAATGTCGACGCAGCGTCCGATGCGCTGGGCAGACCAGACAAACTCGCCGGTAACTGGGAGCTGGATGGTTCACGCAGCATCGAGCGCTGGTGGTTCAAGTAAGTCAAGTTAAGCCATAGGCGCGCGGCACGCACTTATGGCTGCAACCGACGGAAAAGGCCCGGACCCGTTCCGGGCCTTTTCTCACTTAAGTAGATGATCTGATCCCATGAAGAACCCGTTGCTGCGCCTGGTCGTGAGACGGTTGGCGCTTGGCATCCTAACGCTAGTCGCGATTTCTTTGCTGATCACGATCGGTGTCGAGGCGCTGTCGGGAGATGTCTGTACAGCCATGATGGGTCAAATGGCCTCCGAGGATAAAGTAGCCGCTTGTCATCGGGCGCTAAATCTCGACCGGCCGGTGCACGTGCGCTATCTCGAATGGCTGCTGAACTTTGCCAAGGGCGATATGGGACAGGCGTTAACCAACCATCGTGACGTGGCTGATCTTATCGGCAACCGCATTGGCAACACCTTCTTTCTTGCGGCATCGGCCGCGCTGATCGCCGTCCCCGTTTCATTGATTCTCGGTGTACTCGCTGCGCTGTACCGTAACTCGTTTTTTGACCGCTCGATCTCGATGATTACGCTGAGCGGGGTATCGGTAC
>JBMTIF010000501.1:0-2280 GCA_049437045.1 Alphaproteobacteria bacterium
GCGGGGCGCCATGGGGATGTTCCCTTGTGCCAAATACAAATGATGATCGGATTTGAGGAAATAGAACGGCGATTCACGATCAACCTTGACGCCCATTTCGTCTGCATGCGCGACGTAGTTCCGACCTACGCAAAAGATCCGATGCACCGGATATTCATGCTCTCTGCCTTCGATGGGCAGTGTCGGGATGGCGGCGGGATCAAAGACAAAAGACATAGGGGATTGGCTCGCGTGAAATAAATATTCGGTGTTTCAACAAGCCTGTGCATCCCCCCGACGTCAAGCCCAAGCCAACAGTCAACCCGGCCTTTTGCCCATAGGTGCCGAGCGCAGCGGGCTGCTTGGCGCACGCGCTGTTATGTGATGCACTCCTTTTCTTGCTTCAAAAGCTCTGGCTTGAAAGTTCCCTGTTTGTGACAGCCGCTCACCCCAAAAAGCCTGCGCTCTTCACCTTGATCCTGCTGACATCGATCAACGTGGTGACGCTGAATATGTTCCTGCCTTCGCTTTCCCACATGGCGGAGGATTTTGGCGTTTCGGCTGGAATCATGGGCTGGTCGTTCAGCGGCTACCTGCTGGTTATTGCGGCAATGCAGCTCATTGTTGCACCCTTGTCTGACCGCTTTGGCCGCTTGCCGGTGCTCATCGCCTGTTTTGTCGTTTATATCCCGGCGTCTCTGGGCTGCATGTTTGCTCCGAACATTGAAATCTTCTTCGTCTGTCGACTGCTGCAAGGTGGAATTATTGGCGCAGTAGGACTGACCCACGCGATCATTCGAGACACAGAGCCAAACGCAGAATTGGCGGCGAGCCGTTTGGCGACTGTGGTGATGGTCATGGCGATCATGCCCATGCTTGCGCCATTGCTGGGCGGCATGGTTGCCGATCTTTTCGGTTGGCGCTCAAACTTTCTGCTCATGGCTCTATTCGGCTCATTCATCCTCTTTCTGGTTCTAACAACGCTGGAAGAGACGAACCTGCAAAAATCATCGACCCTGCAGCAGCAGTGGAAAGACCTGCCGACCTTGCTGCAGTCATACCGCTACTGGGGTTTTGCGCTGACGATTGTGCTCAATGTTGGCGTTTTCTATTTCTTCCTCGTTGGGATGCCTATTCTGGGCAAAGAGAACTTCGGCCTGAACCGCACCGCCATCGGTCTTCTGCTCGCTTACATGCCTCTGGGTTACATGATTGGGAATAGTATTGTTCGACTGACCTCATCGCGTTTGGGCATCCCCACCCTTTTGCTGACGGGTCGCCTGCTGGGTGTTTTGAGCATCGTAATGGTCATCGGATTGCAATGGCTGGGGCAGCCCAACCCCTTCCTGCTGTTCAGCCCCTTGGTCCTGATCGGGCTGGCAAACGGCCTGATTATGCCAACCTCAACCAGCGGCGCGGTTTCCGTAAACCCGAGACTGGCCGGAACCGCGTCGGGAATGACGGGTTCCATGACACAGCTCTTTGGCGCCGGGTTGACCGCAGTGGGCGGCTTTGCGCTCAATGCCACTTCGTCGGTCTCTTTCATGCTGTACGTCATGCTCGCCCTCGCAGCCTTAGGCGTCCTTCCGGCCTTGCTGCTGCACATGGGCCAGCACAGGGACAGTGCCACCCCCTTGACCGACTGAGGCCATGCGTCCGTCACGCGGATAAAGCTCATTTCAGGGCTTTCACCCAACAGGTAGAGGTGGTTCACTCCATCAACACGTTTGTATCAGAAAGGAAGACCATGCACGTCGTCATCACCGGCGCAAACCGCGGCATCGGCAAAGATCTGGCCCGCCTCTATGAGGCACAGGGACACGAAGTCACAAAAACCTCCCGCACGCCCACCGATGGTTTTGCCGTGCTTGATGTCGATGATCCGGCCTCGCACAAGGCCTTTGTGCAGTCGCTGGGCGGCAAGCCTGTTGACCTGTTGATTGCCAATGCGGGTGTGAACTTTGACAAGGGTCAAAGCCTCGAAAACGGCTATCCGCCGGAAGACTGGGCGCAAACGTTTCTGACCAACGTCACGGGGGTCTTTCTGAACGTGCAGAGCCTGCTTCCGCTGCTGCGCGCGGCCCATGCGCCAAAGATCGCCATTATCTCTTCACAGCTCGCCTCTTCCACCAACTCCGGAACAGGCATGCTGGTCTATCGCGCATCTAAAGCGGCTGTGCTCAATCTCGGACGCAATCTGGCCCAGGAGCTGGCTGGTGAAGGCCTGCCTGTTGGCATCTATCATCCGGGTTGGGTGCAAACAGACATGGGCGGGGCCAATGCCGACATCGACGCAAACAC
>JBMTIF010000502.1:0-2280 GCA_049437045.1 Alphaproteobacteria bacterium
CTGGGGTTCTTTGACGCGGCCGGACAGTCTGCACGCATGCGAGCGGCGGAGGCCATTGACCGTGTTGGCCTGCGCGAGATTGAACACGTGCCGCTGCATAAGCTTTCCGCCGGGCAGCTCCAACGCGCTTTGTTTGCCCGAACAATGGTGCAGGATGCGCAGGTCATCATCCTCGACGAACCCTTTGCTGCCGTGGATCAGAACACCGAAGCAGACTTGCTGGAGCATGTCCTCAACTGGGTCGGCGAAGGGCGTGCGGTCATCATGGTGCTGCACAACCTGTCCACCGTGCTGCAACACTGCACGCGAACGCTGCTGCTGGGCCACGGGTCAGGGCGGTTTGGCCGGACCGAGCAGGTGCTGAACACGCAGGCACTGGTCGAAATGGGCTATCTGGCTCCGGATCAGGCACAGTGGTTGGCTGGCCCACCTTTGAGCGGGGTGGTTGGCGATGCTTGAGTTCCTTGAATTTGAGTTCATGCGCAAAGCCATTGTCGCCGTTCTAATCCTGTCGTTGGGAATGGCGCCGCTGGGCTGTTTTCTGGTGCTGCGCCGCCTTTCTCTTGCCGGTGAAGCGCTGAGTCATGCCGCTATTCCGGGGATTGCCGTGGCCTACTCCATCGCTGGTTTGTCCGTCATGTCCATGACCCTGGGCGGACTGATCGCGGGGTTGAGTGTGGCCTTGCTCTCGACCCTGCTTGCCCGGCTGACGTTGCTGCGCGAAGACGCGAACATGGCGACGCTCTACCTTTTGGCGCTGGCAGGCGGAATCTTTCTGCTGTCGGTGCGTGGGACAGCCGTCAATCTCGAAAGCTTCCTGTTTGGCAATATTCTGGGACTGCGCGCCAGCACGCTGGTCCTGATTGGCTGCACAACGACGCTGACGCTGCTGGTTATGGCGGTGATCCTGCGTCCACTGGTCCTGCTCACGGTTGATCCAATCTTTGCTCGATCGCAGTCACGGCGCACGTGGCTCATCAGTGCCGTGTTCATGGTGCTGGTCGTGCTCAACCTGATTGCGGGCTTTCGCGCGCTTGGGACGCTGATGGCGGTGGGATTGATGATCGTTCCGGCGACCTCAGCCCGCTATTGGGTCAACGCACTGACGCCCATGATAGTGCTGGCCTTCTGCTTTGGGGCCGGCAGCGGATTGCTGGGTCTCGCCTTGTCTTACTGGCTGCCGAACGTGCCCTCCGGTCCCAGCATCGTGCTGGTCTGTGGCGGCGTGTTTGTGGTCAGCCTGCTCTTTGGTCGGAATGGCCTGAACCTGTTCGCACGCCGGACCTGACGCCCTCACCCTCTGGAGTTCCTGAAGCCCATGATGAAAACCCTGTGCACTGCCCTAGCCTTGCTCCTGTCCCTCGCAGGTGTCACCAAAGCTGAGCCCCTTCATGCTGTCGCAAGCTTCTCGATCCTCGCTGACATCGTCAAATCTGTCGGCGGCGCCGAGATTGAGGTGACCAGCATTGTTGGCCCCGACAGCGATGCGCACACCTACAGCCCCACAGTCAGCGACGCTCGTGCAGTTGCCAAAGCCGACATCATTTTCGTCAATGGGCTGGGTTTCGAAGGCTGGGTCAGCGACCTGATCGCCGCCTCAGGGAATGACGCGCCAGCGATCGTCGCCACGCGGCAGGTAAGCCCCCTGATGATCGAGGGCGCGCCCGACCCCCATGCCTGGAACGACCTGAACAACGGAATTCTCTATGCACGCGCGGTCTGGGAAAGCCTGAGCGCGCTCGACCCGGCAAACGCGGCAACTTACGAAGCCAACTTCAATGCCTTTGCGGATGCCGGCACCGCCCTGCTCGCCAGAGCCAAGCCCGCCTTTGCCGCGCTGCCGGATGACCGCCGCAGCGTCGTCACCGGCCACGATGCTTTTGGCTATTTCGAAGCTCAATTCGATCTGCGATTCATGGCCCCGCTGGGCATCAACACCGAAGCCGAGCCATCGGCGCGAGAACTCGCACAACTGATCCGTCAGATCCGGGAAGAGAAGGTTGGGGGGCTGTTTGTCGAAAACATCACCAATCCTGACCTTGTGCGCCAGATTGCAGACGAAACCGGGTTGGAGATCGGAGGTCGCCTTTACTCAGACGCCTTGTCCGCCAGAGGTGGCCCCGCAACGTCCTACCTTGCCATGATGGAGCACAACATCCAGACGCTTTTGCAAACGTTAAGCGACTAACCATCCCCAGAATTGCTCTCAAATCGCGCACCATGGCGGATTGCCCCGGCAGCGCAGTGACAGCAACGCTGCAGCGAAGGGCGCAAGTGAGC
>JBMTIF010000503.1:0-2255 GCA_049437045.1 Alphaproteobacteria bacterium
GCTGGTGCACGTGCAGCATGACCTGCGTGGCGGCCTGCGCGTTCATGTTGAAAAACCGCTCGAGCACATCGACGACGAATTCCATCGGCGTGTAGTCGTCATAAAGCAAAAGCACTATGTACATGCTGGGTTTTTTGGTGATGGGTTTGGCTTCCAGCACCGTAGCACCGCCGGGAACGTTGGGTTCGTCTCCTTTACCCGGTGGTGTCGAAGGTGGGTCTGAAGCAATGATGTCCAGCGACATGGTGTCCTAATCTGTGTTGGTGTTCACGTGTGATTAAAGCCAATATGGAACGACTTTCGCCGCCTGTTAATGGTTGAGTCGACTACCGGTCCATTTTCACATGTATAACGTCTATAATGTACTGAACAACCACGCGACAAAACGGCTTAACTGACCAAAGAAGCGGCGCGAAAGCGACTCAGCTTCATCGGAAATCGGCCCTTACCGTTAGGCAGAGGTAAGTCTCGCACCCCTACGATTCAATGGGTGAGTGCATTTCCGCGTCAACGTGACAGGGATTCCGCTCTCAAACTCGCTAAAAAGCTTGACCGTCGCCCGGGGCGAGGGGTGATGTGGTGCAGGGGAAAGTTACATCACCCCTCTTATTTCCTCAGGCTGCACAGGCGTACCGCTTGCCAACTTACGTCTGGCAACTGAGGAAATTCCTGTCTTTAGAATAAGGTGGAAAGCGGCGCTTTAGCCTTTGCCCTGGGAATCCAAGATCGCTTTGGTCACAGCCTGCCCTGCTTTACCCTCTTCAAGCAGCACCGTGATGGTGCCGTTAGGGGCCTGACGATAGGCAGAAACAACCTGGCCGTTCTTTGCCACACAGGTCACATCGAGGCCTTTTCGATCTTCAGCCAGCTGAGAGGTGCAAACAATCTCACCATAGCGGGTTGCGATGGCAAAAGAGTTTCCCGCGGCCTGAGCGTTCATTGGCACGATCAGAGCCGCGACCTGCGCCACCAGCGAAATAGCCAGTGGCAGCACGGTGGTGCGAAACGATGGGCGCTTGTTCAGTGCTTGGGCCATTGCCTTCAGCATGGGTTCTACTCCTTTGCCAGTTTTCCCAAGCCGCTCAGTGGGGAGGTGATTGGAGCGACAGAGAAACCGATTGGTGTTCGTTTGTGTGAGTTGAATATAGGCGATTAGGTGCGCTGATGTTTGTCAGAAAGCCCAAAATATTGAAACAGGGACGCTCGGTTTGTTTCAAAGTGTTTCAGCCTCATGGTACAAAGGGCAAAATTAGGTAGTTTTGGCTCATCACCTTAATAGGCGGAGGACACAATGGGCGACGCAAACCATATCGCTATTCTCGATGACGATCCGGAAATCCGGAGCTTGCTCGAGCAAAATTTGCGCAGTTCAGGCTTTGAAGTGTCCACGGCATCTACTGGCCGTGACCTGAAAACAATTCTGGAGCACCAGACCATCGACCTTGTGGTTCTGGACCTGATGCTGCCCGGTGAAGACGGTCTGACGATCTGCCGCGAATTGCGAGCCGATTCCAACATTCCGATCATCATGCTGACCGCCATGACCCACGAGGCCGACCGCATCATCGGTCTGGAAATGGGCGCAGACGACTATCTGACCAAGCCGTTCTCCCCTCGAGAACTGGTGGCGCGTATCAAGGCGACCTTGAGACGTCAGGGCATGATTGCCAGTCAGTCGGAAGACAGAAAGCGGGTTGCAAGCTTTGAAGGTTGGAAGCTCGATGTAGTGCGCCGTGAACTTCGTGACCCGGATGATGTTCTGGTTGATCTGACCTCTGGTGAGTTCGACCTGCTGGCAGCGCTGATTGACCGCCCCAACCGTCTGATGACACGCGACCTGTTGCTGGACATTACCAAAGGCCGGCAAGCGGACGTTTTCGACCGATCCATTGACATCACCATTTCCCGCTTGCGTCAGAAGATCGAAGACGATCCAAAGAACCCTCAGTTCATCAAAACCGTGCGCGGCAAAGGTTACATTTTCTCCGCTGAGATTGGCTAAAGCCTGTGCTTCGACGCTTGCTTGAAAACAACACACCGCTCGACCTTGCCCGGGCGTTCCTGCTGGTTGTTATCGGCGTAAGCTGGTCAATCGTGATTTCGGTCGGCGGGTATCTCATCGTGCAGACCTATGGCGAGGAAGTCAGCAAAGGTCCGCCCTTTGCCGATCAAGCGATGGCCGTGGCAGAAGTGCTCGAACGCACGCCAAGCCCATTACGTACGGAAGTGCTGCGCGCGGTTACGTCCAACTACTT
>JBMTIF010000504.1:0-2254 GCA_049437045.1 Alphaproteobacteria bacterium
AACCTGAAGAAAATACTCGACCTCACCGATCCAGTGGGTGATGACCTTGGCGATGGCACGCGTCGTGTCTCGCACGTTTGCCTTGAGCCAGTCCTCACCAATGTTGATCCAGTGGATGAAATCGATCTGTGTGGCGATGGCTTCAGGAAAGCCAAACTGGAACCCGAAGACGCGATAGACCGCAATCGATACCGCTACTGCAATAATGGTCCAGACCAACGCTGAGTAATTGACACCATCGATGACAAACAACCGCGTGAGATCAAAACTTGCCCGGTTGGAATGTGTATTCTGGGTCATGTTGAGCCTGTCGGTTGCGCTGGATACTTTCAAAAACACTGATACACCCGCCAAAACAGGTCAAGGTTGCAGGCTACGACACATCAGATTCGGCCCCTAACTGTGTCACCCGCTTTAGCGGTTGCAACTGAGTTGGTTTCAGGCATGGTTTTACAAACGGTTCCAAAGGCAAATACGGGAGAAAAGAACCATGCAGGATATGACTCAAAGTCACGACTGGACGTTTCCCGTTCCTGTCCTTTTTGGTCCGGGCCGTTTGGCTGAGCTTGGCGAGATTTGTCAATCAAACGGCATCAAGCGGCCTCTGATTGTCACCGACCGGGCAAGTCGGGAGCTTCCCTTTGTCCAAGCGGCACAAGATGCTGTTGCCGCCGCCGGCCTGTCTTCGGATGTTTTCAGCGAAGTATCCCCCAACCCAACCGACCACGACGCCGTCACCGGCTTGCAGGTGTTCCGTCAGGGCCAGCACGATGCCGTCATTGCGCTGGGTGGCGGCAGTGGGATGGACGCTGGAAAGGCCATCAGCCTGCTCGCCGGGTCTTCGGAGCGAGGGCTTTGGGTTTACGACTACGATGTAGACGTGGACGAGAGCTTGAAAGCGAGCGACTTTCCGCCGCTGATCTGTATTCCCACGACGGCCGGAACCGGGGCTGAAACTGAAAGCACGGCTATGGTCACGGATACACAGGCTTACATAAAGCGGTGCGTTTGGCACCCAACGCACAAGCCGCTTGCGGCTATTCTCGACCCCGCGGTGACTGTTGGTTTACCCCGCAACCTCACTGCATGGACCGGCTGTGACGCCATGGTGCATGCTATCGAGGCTTACTCCATCCGTGACTTCAATCCGCTTTGTGATGGCATGGCGCTGGAAGGGTTGCGGTTGGTTTACCGCTGGCTCCCCGAAGCACTGGCCGACCCAACATCGCTTCAGGCTCGAGGGGGGATGCTGGCGGGTTCCTGTCTGGCCGGTATTTCCTTCCTCAAGGGGTTGGGGCTGGTCCATTCGATCAGCCACATGGTTGGGGCCGAGTACAACACGCAGCACGGCCTGACCAACGCTGTCATTCTCCCTGTTGTGCTGCGCTATAACGCGCCTGCAATCACAGACAAGATCGGCCCCATGAGTCAGACGATGGGGTTGGAGACGACTGACTTTAACAGCTTCCACGACGCCATTTGCCAGCGTCTGGACGACTGCGACATTCCACGGTCGCTGGTTGATTTGGGTGTCGAGGAAAGTGCGGTTGACCGACTGGCCGAGAAAGCCCACGGCGACGCCGCAACAGGAACCAATCCCCGAGCCTCAACGCCTGCGGATATCGCTGAACTGATCCGGGAAGCCATGGTCGGCGCGCGTTAGTCAGGGAGCGCTAGTCAAAGATGTCCTCAATCTTGTCAGCCGCTTCGTCGAACAGCTTCTTCGCCAGAGATTTCCGCTTTTTCCGCTTTTTGGATTTCTTTGGTTTCCGCCGCTTGTCGCCCTTGTAATCATCGTCGTCATCATCATCGTCGTCTTCGGATTTCCATTCCGGCCATGGAATGCCAAAACCCGCGCGCGGGGATTGGCGCTTTTCGGCCTTTTCTGACTTTGCCTTAGCGGGCGGCGAGGGGACTGGGGCGACGCGTGCCGGGGAACTAGGCTGCGGGCTGCTTAACAGCTCCATCTGATCCAAGGGTGCAGCACAGGCCGAGCACGTCAATTCGTGACGCGCGGCGCTGCTCAGCACGATAGCCGTTTTGGTGCCGCAGTAAGTGGCGGTGGCGATTTTGGTCGGGTGGTTCATCGGGTCAGCATCTTCCTCTGACACCGATATTGGTCTTGGTGCCAAAGTCTGCAACCGCCTGAGAAACTCAGTCGCTACGCCTCACCAGTCTTTCCCGCAGCGAGAAACTCCATCCGAGTGCCCAGCACGTCGTGTTCCGCGCAGGCGTTCTCCAGATCGGGCGTGCT
>JBMTIF010000505.1:0-2242 GCA_049437045.1 Alphaproteobacteria bacterium
CCGGTCGTTTTCTGCTGGTCGAGTTGGGGCCGGGTAAGGGAACGCTGATGGCTGACGCCCTGCGCGCCGCCAGCGCTCTACCTGGGTTTTTGCCAGCGATGGAGCTGGTGTTGGTTGAAACGAACCAGACCCTGAGGGGCATTCAAGCTGAAAAGCTCGCCGCTTACGCGCCAACATGGATGGATAGTCTGGGTGAGCTTGAACCCGATGCACCGGTTCTGGTGGTTGGCAATGAGTTTCTTGACGTGTTGCCGACAGCGCAATTTGCTGTGGCCAAGGGGGGCTGGTTTGAGCGTTTGGTTTCGCTGAACGAAGCCGGTGATCTGGCCTTTGTTCTGGGGCAGCCCAAAACCCCGGTTTTGCCCCTTCTGCCGGCCCCGGACGACGGATTGTTTTTTGAGATCATGCCCTCCCTTCCCGGTTTCCTCAAACACCTCGGTTCAGTCTTCAAGGCGCATTCAGGTGCAGCGTTATTTGTCGACTACGCCCACGAAAAGGCTGGAACAGCCTGGAGCCTGCAAGCGGTTAAGGACCATGAAAAGGTCGAGCCGCTGGATGCTGTGGGTGAGGCTGACTTGACCACGCTGGTCGATTTCGAAGCCGCAACGACCTTTGCCAAAGAAGTGGGCCTGACGGCACCTGCAACCGTCACGCAGCGCGATTTCCTGCTGGTACTGGGTGCTTGGCAGCGGTTTGAGATGCTGGCCGAAGGCTCCCCCGATGATGCGCCTGCTTTGCTGCAATCGCTGCAAAGGCTGGTGGGCAAAACGCAGATGGGGAACCGGTTCAAGGCCTGGACCTGCCACTATCCGCCAACCCTGCCTGCACCTGCTGGCTTTCCCACCGGTTCGGGTGAGGCAACAAATGGCGGATAGCCCGAGCACGCCCCCCTTTTTGACCGCGCCCACGCTGAGCCAGCAGGGTATTTCGCATGGGTTTTTCACCCGACAAGGGGGTGTGAGCTGGGGGCGCGAAGATTTGAATTGCGGGCTTGGTGCCGATGATCTGCCCGAGCACGTGAATGAAAACCGCAGCCGGGTCCGCAAAGCCATCGGGGCCGACAGGCTGGTCTCAGTGTTTCAGGTTCATTCAGCCGATGTTGTCACTCTGACCACTGCGCCGGACTGGGACCGCGGCCCCAAAGCAGATGCGCTGGTCACCAACGTACCCGGCCTTGGCCTAAGCGCGCTTTCAGCCGACTGCGGCGCCGTACTGGCGGCTGACCCCGTGGCGGGTGTCGTCGCAAGTGCGCATTCGGGCTGGAAGGGTACATCGCTGAATATTGTACGCTCGACCCTTGCGGCGATGGAGGCGCTGGGCGCGCAGCGAGAGCGGATACATGTGGCTTTGGGTCCAATGATCCGGCAGCAAAGTTACGAGGTCGGGCCGGATTTCCCGGATCATTTCAGAGACAGCGTTGAAGGCTATGAGCGGTTTTTTGTACCAGCACCAAAGCCCGGTCACTTCCTCGGTGACATTGCTGGGATCATCGCGGCTCAGGTTGCAGCCGAAGGGGTGGGTTCCTTTGAGGATATCGGTGGCGATACCTATGCCGATGAAGTCCGCTTCTTTTCCGCCCGGCGCGGATTTCATCGCAGCGAGCCAGACTATGGTCGGTTGATTTCATGCATCGTGCTTACCGACTGATTGGATTGCTGGTCGCAGGGCTTTTTTGCCATGCGTCAGCCGCTGGGGCACAGGATGCGGGTTTGCATCGGTTGGCAGGCAGCATGATCTTGACTGGCTTCGATGGCCAATCTGTTGAAGACCCGGGTTTCCAGCGGGTCGAAGCCCAACTGACGCAAGGACACATCGCCGGGGTCATCTTTTTTGGTGACAACATTACCTCCCCCGAAGCCGTTTTGACGCTCAACTCAGCGCTGCGTTCGGCAACGACGCCTAACGGTTTGCTGCCTTTGCTGGCCGTCGATGCAGAAGGTGGACTGGTTCAGCGGTTAAAGTCACCCCGAACCCAACGCCCCCTGCTGTTGGCGCAGATGCCGGAGGCGGAGCGGAATGCCGTGTTTGCAGCCTTGGCCCAATCCGTTGCAAAGGCGGGCTTTACGCTTAACCTTGCCCCCGTCGTCGACCTGCACGATCCCAATTCCCCGGCCATAGGACGTTTAGGGCGCAGTTTTTCGGCTGATCCCGATACCGTGACCCGTGTGGCCGCATCGTTCATCGACGCCCATCGCGACCAAGGACTGATGACGGCGATCAAGCATTTTCCAGGTCATCGTTA
>JBMTIF010000506.1:0-2240 GCA_049437045.1 Alphaproteobacteria bacterium
CCCCAACCACAACCAGCCGGTCGCGATCAATCAGGGGTGGACCACCAATGTCATCAATAAACATCCCCGTACGGGCTGTTGCTGTCAGTCCGGCAACCGTATCGGTCCAGAGCACCCGACCGGTATCTGCGGCCAGCGCAAAAACTTCGCCGCTGGCGTAGGTCACGTAGGTCACCCCGGCTGCGGCGGCTGGAGCCGTAGAACCGAGGATCGTTGTCACACCTTCGCGTCCTTCATGGTCCCAGAGCTTTTGCCCACTGGCGACGTTGAAAGCAGCGGAATGATTATCGATGGTGGTTGTGAACACGCGATCCCCGTCAACGGCTGGTCCACCATGTATGGGCGCGCGCAGTCGCTGCTGCCAGATCACTTCACCAGTACGCGGGCTGAGCCCATAGAGCCGACCGGCACCGGTACCGGCGAGCAAAACACCGTTTCCATAAGCCAATCCGCCACCAAAGACACCGTCACTCTCAGACGCCGGCATCAGGTTTTTGCGCCACCCAATGGCACCATCAGTCAAGCGCATCGCCGTGACTTGAAGCTGGCTGTCCATCGCATAGATGACACCATTAACCACAATGGGCGCAGAAGTAATGCGGTAGGCTTTGCCGTTACCCCTGCCGATTGAACGGCTCCAGCGGCGCTGTGGGCGGTCGGCGAGTGACAGGTGATAAACCGCATGGGTTGCTGTTGCACCCGGCTGCGACCACTCAAGCAAGTTTTGAGAGTTCGGCACAGATACGGGGTTGGCTGACCGCGGAATGCCAAGCGCTTCATCATTGAACAGGTCGATGCGGCTACCGGGCAAAGACGTGTCTTCGTCATTGAGCCGCTCAATGATTTCACAGCCACCCAATGACACGGTCAGAGCCAGTAGTGCGATACTGATGAAGCTCTTCATCTCTCAGCTGCCCTTTGCTTGCTCTGACCCGACGATCTTCGCATCATAGCGCGAATCCCGGCCATTGTGTGGATTATGCGATGCGGATTGATACCTTAGTGAGCTTAAGAGCCAGCGCCAAGGCTATCCCGCAGTATTTCAGCACGAGCTTGCAAGTCACGCGCCAACAGGGTTTCGAGCACTGCGAGCGCTTCTTCGGTCTTGCCATCACGGGCCAGAAGCTGCGCCTTGAGATCCAATGCAAGTTCGGTGAACGCGCCGTCTTCAGCGATCAGCGGGTCCAATTTGCCAAGCAGCGTTGCGGCATCACCGGAATTAATATCGGTGTACACGCTAAAGACAGTCGCCGCCTTGGCATAGGCGTCGCCCTCGCGCAGTCCTGCCAGATCTTCGAGCGCCTTTGTTGCTTCTGCCTGATTGCCTTCACGCAAGCTCAGTTCAGCGCGCTCAAAGCTCGCCAGAATGCTGTTGCCGTTGCTGACATCGGCTGCCAAAGCATCGAGCTGATCTTTCGCGCCCTGAGCGTCCGTTTCGGCAAGCGTCAGCGCGCTGGATAGTTCGCCCGCTGCAGCAGCTTTGGCACGCGCCTGACGGTCCTGCCAGAAATAGCCAACCGTCACCACGACAAGAACAACAATAACCACCAGGAAGAAAACCCAGGAGTAACGACGTACACGAGCCAAAAACGCGTCGCGGCGCATTTCCTCGTCAATGTCGCGAATAATATCAGTCACAGAATTTTTCCTTAGCCAAACCGCTGTGTTGGTGCGCCATGTGTTCTCGATCAAAACCAGCCGCAAGAGTGGCGGCTGTGAAATTGATCTAATTTTATGTCTAGGCGCATTTCGAGATTCGTCTTAGCGTATTTCGTTACCAAGCAGCAAGCACACCCATGCGCACCCTCGTTGCAAAGGTGAGCAGGCTGGTCAATCGGTAACAGCAACAGGAAAGGGTCGGGCCACAGCATGAGTGACATTGTTTCCCTAGACGACTACCGCGACGGCAAGAAAACACTGAAGTCTGGACACCTCGATGCAGTCAAAGACGGCCTGAAGGCTCGAGGCAGCAAGGCACGAAAGTATGTTTCCTTCGACCGTATGGAGTTGGGTCGCCTTTTGTCACTTTATTCAGAACAGGTCGCAGCCGGACATTGGAAAGACTACGCCATCGACGCTCTGCCGGGTCAGGCTTTGTTTTCAGTCTACCGCTCGGCCTACGAAAACCCGGATTTTGTTGTCGCCAAACAGATCGCGGCCAGCGGCAAAGGTCGGGAGTTTGTCGTCTACAATGGACCCAAACGCGTTGCGCGGCACGACACCCTCGCAGAGGTTCTGAA
>JBMTIF010000507.1:0-2238 GCA_049437045.1 Alphaproteobacteria bacterium
CGTCGCCCAGCCGAGGCCAGACGCGCCACCCGTGATAATCGCCGTCTTCCCGTTGATATCCATCTGAATTCCTCCTGTCCTAAGAAAATTTGCGCCGAATCATACACAAAAAGTGAGTGGTTGGGTGGTCACTAACGTTCAGTGGGGGCTAATGTTGAGATTAGCTGCCTTGATAGCTGGTATTAGGTGAAAGCTATATAATCGCCGCTCGGATTAACAGCGCTAATCATCATGCCTAAAAAGAAGATGACACCGGTCGTCAGGAACCCCTTCGCCACTGAAAAGGCGATGGAATTCTCGGTCCCTGACCAGATTGATTACCAGCCAGGCCCCTACGAGGATACGCTCGAGGAAGCCTATGAAATCACCCAGAAGCCGTTCGTATCCGCCGGGCTTCGCAACATTCAGCGCCAGCACCTGAAAAATCGCATGACGGTCTGGGAACGCATCAAAGTGCTGACGCAGAAAGCGCCAAAGGTGTTGTTTCAGAACTGGGGGCCGAACCTCGATGGCGCATCGCTGGTCACCGCCATCCTCGAGATTGAGGGCCGTGATGTCGCGCTGTATGGTCATGACTTCACGGTCCGCGCTGGTTCGATGGATGCCACTAACGGTAAGAAACTGGCGCGCCTGTACGAACTCGCCGGTGATCGGAAGATCCCGCTCATCGGCATGAACGATTCTTCCGGTGCGTTCGTGCCTGCCGGGGTTGGTGGTCTCGATGGTTATGCTGAAGCGTTCACTGCACTGCGCAAGATCAGCGGTGTCGTTCCTTCTATTATGTGCATGTTCGGCTTTAATGCCGGTGGCGGCAGCTATCTGCCCCGCCAGGGCAGCTTCCTGATCCAGCCAAAAGAGACCTTCTTCGGCCTGACCGGCCCGGGTGTCGTGAAATCCGTTCTGGGTGAAGACATCAGTGCCGAGGACCTGGGTGGACCCAAGGTCCACAGCCAGACCGGCGTCACCGACATCACTGTTGAAGACGAAGTCACTGCACTGCAGACCGCGCGCGAATTGATGCGCTACCTGCCGAGCAACAACTCAGAAATGTCGCCGTTCCAGCACACGTCCGATCCCATCGACCGCAAGACCTGGGATATTGACCTGCTGTTTAAAAAGGCTTTTAACTCACCCACCGGTTTCAATACGCCGTTCGACGTCAGCATCGTTATTCAGCAGATCTGCGACCACGGTGACTATTTCGAAATCCAGCCAGAACGCGCCCGCAACACGATCACCTGTTTCGGTCGCCTGGGCGGTCACGTGGTTGGCTTCGTCGCGAACAACTCAGCCGTCGGCTCAGGCCAGATCGACATAGACGCGGCCTACAAGAACGCCCGCTTCATCCGTTTCTGCAACCTTTACAACATCCCGGTCATCTTTATGGAAGACACCACGGGCTTCCTGCCGGGCCGCGAACAGGAATCCGGTGGTATCGTCCAGGCCGGTCGCGCCATGCTCGACGCAATCATCGACCTGCGCACGCCCCGCTTCCTGGTACTGATCCGGAATGCTATCGGCGGCGCCTATGCGTCTTACAACAATTACCCGACGGGTGCCGACCTCGTTATCGCTCTGCCAACAACCCGCGTTGCCGTGATGGGGCCGCCTGGTGTGGAGTTCGTCTACAAAGATGAACTGCGCAACCTGCGCGGCAGTCTCAAGCAACGCGTTGAGCAGGAAACGAAGACGCTGGCACAAGCTGGCGTCAAGGGTAAGAAGCTGCAATCCGAAGCGCAGGCCAAAGCAGCCAGCTGGCTCGCTGCTGAAGAAGCCAAGCTCGGCAAGCGCTATGAGAAGGAACTGATGAACCCGAAAGAGGCCCTGAGTCTGGGTTCGGTTTCACAAATCGTGATGCCGTCCGATCTGCGCCAGGTGCTGGCGGAACATATGGCGTTCCATCTGCGACATTATCAACCTACTCCGTTCGCTGGCACCCAGCGCGAATTCCATTAGGGGGCCAACATGTCGAATCAATGGTATCTGCGTAACCCCCTCGTCCATAAGAACCGGCGTCGTTCCGCGGGTTCTGACTGGGTCAGGACATTTGACTGCACGGACATGCGGCCGCTGATTATCTGTCGCGGCCCGATCCGCATGGAGGCCATGACGGTCTTTGAGGAAATGGGCATCACTGAATATGGCATGCTGCTCTCGGAAAAAGACTCGATCACGTATGCCAACGCACTCTCACCGGAGCTGCGCAAGCACATCAACCCGTCCCGGGTTCACCGCGTC
>JBMTIF010000508.1:0-2221 GCA_049437045.1 Alphaproteobacteria bacterium
ACACCAGCGCCACCAGCGCCCAGACGCCAGCAAAGGGCACGTCGGCCCAGAGGAACCCCAGCCCCAGAAGGAGCGCTTGAACGAACGCAACACCGATCACGCCAGCCGCGACCGAGCGGATCGTCAGCACGGCGAGGTGTTGGAGGTTTGTGCCGCGCTCACTGCCCACAAGGGCAATTGAAATACGCCGCGCAGCATCACTGCCTTGCGCGCCGTAGATCATAATAACCACGGCGATAAGGAGCGCGCCAATGAAGGTGAACACCGTCATGATTACACCGCCCGTTCCATTCACAAGGCGACTAAGCGCGGTTCTCACCGTGTCCGAATGAGCTCTCAGCGTCTCTTGCAGATTCTCCGACAACCCCAGCCAATAATCATGCAGTGCCGATCCAACAACGGGCCAGTCACGCACTGCGGGATCCGGCGGCGGGATAGTACCGCCGCCGGCGCGCCAGGCGGCGAGCGAACTGCCGAGATGATCGACCAGAGAAATGCCCAGCATAACCGTGGGCAGCCCCCACACCACCAACCCGAGAGCGGCCAGAATGATGCCTGATAGACGCGACCGGCCACCGACCTTGACCATAAGCCGCTGATGGAGTGGGTACAGAGTCACCGCGAGAATAAGCGCCCACACAAGAAGCGGCGCAAAAGGCAGGAAGAGTTTTGCGCAGATCCATAGCACCAAAACAATTAACAGCGCCCTGAGCGCTACCTGCATCAGGTCGTGGGACAGGCGCGTTCGCAGCCCCTCGTAGGGATCTTCCATCGGCATCAACCCGGTTCGCCAACAATCGCCAAAGTATGCCCTTTATTGCCAGGAACTTCATTGATCAGCCCGATCATAAGAGGACAATTCTTGCTGCATCATCTACCGGTCCTAGATCCTGCGTGATGTAAAGGGGCTTCCGAGAGTGACCCGGAACGAAGGCCACCCCGTAGGAACAGCAGCCTCATAGTCGATGAAACCGTTTGCCACATGCTAGATACTTTAAAAGCTCAATGGCTCAGTAATATCCGCGCAGATCTGCTCGCGGGACTTGTTGTGGCTCTTGCGCTGGTACCCGAAGCCATTGCATTTTCCATTATCGCCGGTGTCGATCCGCGTGTTGGGCTTTATGCGTCCTTTTGCATAGCGACGGTGATTGCCTTTGTCGGAGGCCGGCCCGGCATGATTTCAGCCGCGACCGGCGCGATGGCGCTAGTGATGGTGACACTGGTTCGCGACCATGGCCTAGACTATCTGCTCGCCGCAACATTGCTGACCGGGCTTCTGCAGATGCTCGCGGGATTTCTGCGGCTCGGAAGCCTCATGCGATTTGTTTCACGGTCCGTGGTCACTGGGTTTGTGAATGCCCTCGCTATCCTCATATTCACCGCCCAACTTCCCGAGCTCACTAACGTGACGTGGCATGTCTATCTCATGACAGCTGCCGGTCTTGGAATTATTTACCTATTCCCGCTAATCCCCATTATTGGCAAATTCATACCTTCGCCCTTGGTTTGCATCGTACTGCTTACCACTATCAGCATCGCCTTTGGCATCGATGTGCGCACCGTGGGTGACATGGGCTCGCTACCTGACACCTTGCCTGTTTTCTTATGGCCAGATGTTCCGCTGACGTTCGAAACTTTCATGATCATTTTGCCATATTCGGCAGGTCTCGCCGTTGTGGGGCTACTTGAGTCCCTGATGACAGCGACCATTGTTGACGATCTAACCGATACTGAAAGCGATCGAAACCGCGAGTGTAAGGGCCAGGGCATCGCCAACATCATCGCCGGCCTGTTTGGCGGTATGGCCGGATGCGCAATGATTGGTCAGTCGGTAATCAACGTAAAATCCGGCGGTAGGGGCCGACTGTCCACGCTCACCGCTGGCGTCGTGCTCATCGTTATGGTGGTGTTTCTAGACAGCTGGCTACGGCAGATCCCAATGGCTGCGCTGGTTGCCGTGATGATTATGGTATCCATTGGCACATTTTCCTGGGTGTCTGTGCGCAACCTTAGGCACAACCCACTGTCGAGTAATATTGTCATGGTGGTCACTGTGACGGTGGTTGTCATCACCCATAACCTCGCCATCGGCGTTTTTGTTGGCGTCCTGCTCGCATCATTATTTTTCGCCCACAAGATCGGTCGCTTTATGGTGGTCAAAGACGGCTCGCAGTCAACAGAAAGTCATCGCTATTACGAGGTGGTCGGCCAGGTATTCTTT
>JBMTIF010000509.1:0-2217 GCA_049437045.1 Alphaproteobacteria bacterium
GGCGATAACGCCGTTTCTTACCTGCTGTGTTTACGGTCGCCGTCAACCTATTCCACCTTTGGCAAGACTGTTTTTGCCTACGCATTACAAGACCAAAGCAATACCAAAATTCATATGTGGTAAAAACTACAGACCCTAGATTTTCATTTAATCAACCCATTTTGTCTGATTTTGCCTGTTTTTTTGAATTTCATTAGGGATAATGCATATAGTTATCCACGATTGGTATTGTAAAACGATACCAAATTGGTATTGCCTATGGTTATGGAAACGAATCTGGATCTCTTCAGTCCTGAAGCTTGGCATCGCCCCGGCGGGGGGACGCGCTACCTCCAACTTTCGCGCCACATCAGCGAAGCGATTGCGGATGGGCGGTTGAAGGCTGGAGACCAGCTGCCGCCCGAACGTGATCTGGCAAACCGGGCGGATGTGAGCCGGGTAACCATCCGCAAAGCAGTGGGGGAGCTGGTGCAAGCCGGGCTGATCGAGCAGCGTCGTGGCGCGGGTAGTTTTGTCAAAGGTCCAGCCTTCAGAACCGAGCAGTCCCTATCCAGTCTCGTTTCTTTCAGCGACAACCTATCTGGGCGCGGTAAGCAGCCCATGAGTGACGTTTTGGAGCGCGGTCTGTTTGCGCCCACCTCCGATGAAATGATGGCTCTGGGCCTGGCGCCGAACCAGCTTGTTGCACGCGTCAATCGCCTGCGCAGTGCCGACGGTGTTCCCATGGCAATCGAACGCTCGTCCCTGCCTGCTGATGTGCTTCCCGATCCGTCAAAAGTGGAAGTGTCGCTCTACGCGGTCCTGCGTCAATCCAACCGAGCACCGGTTCGCGCGATCCAGCGGGTTTCGGCAATAAACGTGTTTGATGAGGAAGCAAAGTTGCTTGGTCTGGCCGACAACACCGCCATCCTGAAAATCACCCGCACAGCGTTTTCCCGTGGTGGTCGTCCCATCGAATTCACCCGCGGTCTGTACCGACCTGACAACTATGACTTCGTGGTCGAACTGCGCCCGGATGAGGGACATTTGCATTAGAAGTTGGAGTGAGAGGCCATGCAGTTCAAAGCGCACATCGAAGGCAGAAACATTCACTGTCTGATCACATCTGATCGCGACCTCACGGCACCCATTTTCTGTTTCTCCGGCATGTCCCCTATGACCGCACTAGCGGGTGGGGAGAAGATCCGCGGCGTTGGCAGCTACACCGAAGTGCAACTCGGCGACCTGCGCGCAGGCGAGCCCTATGCCCTAACGATTGCCCATGCCCATCCGGACTATGCTCCAACCAACCGAGCGTGGCTGCCGCTGGGCGGATACCTGCGGGCTGGGGGCGAGCTGATTGAGCTGCCCAAGCTGCCTGCTGGCGTGAAAGTCAAACCGCACCAGCCGCCTTCAAACCCCGACCCGCTCGCCTTACGCATTTGTCCGCAACCCACCAAATTCACGGCATCGGCTGACCACCTCCATGTCTCTACCTTTTACAGTGATAACAATGACTTAAAGGCAGCTGACGCTCTGTGTGAACGCGCAGGGTTGGGACACTTGCTCAGCAGTCAAGGAACCCCGCTGACGATCAGCAACACGCCAAGCCTGCCCCTCGAAGGCTATAGCCTTGAGATCAGCTCTGACGGCGTGGCGTTAAAGGCTTCCAGCCCGGCTGGGATCCTCTACGGCGCAATTACGCTCGCTACGTTGCGAAAAACCCACGACGGCATTTTGCCCTGTGGCGTGATCGAAGACGCACCGCGGTTTGAGTGGCGCGGACAGCATCTGGACTGCGCTCGGCACTTTTACGCTGTCGAGACCATCCTGCGCCTTTTGGATGTCATGGCGCTGTTAAAGATGAATCGTTTTCATTGGCATTTTGCCGATGATGAATCCTTCCGCCTCGAACTCGAAGGTGCGCCAGAGCTGGCGCGAACCCATTTCCGGGGAGAAGGCGAGCTGATACCGGGCGTCTTTGGCGGCGGCATCCGTTCTGGTGGCAGCTACAGTCAGGACGATGCCCGACGGATTATCGCGCACGCAAAGGCGCTCAACATCGAAGTCATGCCGGAAATCGAGGTTCCGGCGCACGCCTATGCCCTCGCCAAAATCTACCCCGAAACGCGTGACCCGCAGGATAGCGGGGGCGAACATTCCGTTCAGGGCTATGCCGCCAATGTCATGAACCCCGCTATGCCGGAAAGTTGGCGGGTATGGGAGACAATTGGCAAG
>JBMTIF010000510.1:0-2211 GCA_049437045.1 Alphaproteobacteria bacterium
GAGGCCTCGTGGCGTGGAAAGCCACAGTTCGGACCCGAGGGCATGCGCTACAGGGGAACGTGCAAGGGCAAAGTGATCGATGAAGATCAGCCCGTGGCGTGGCGGCTGGATATGTCAGCGGCTCTTGCGCAGATCGACTCACTGGTGGTCCATACGGTCGAGAATGGTGCAATCGACTTTCGTCCTGTGGCCGAGGAAACCGGAGACGTGGTTCTGGTCCGCAAAGACATTGGTTCCAGCTATCATCTGGCTGTCACGGTTGATGATGCGGATCAGGGGATAACGCACGTGATACGCGGCGAAGATATGCGGGACGCGACCGCGGTCCACCGGGTCTTGCAAAGCTTGCTCGGGCTGCCGGTTCCCGTCTACCACTTTCACCCGCTGCTAAAGGAGCCGGATGGCCGTAAATTGGCCAAGCGGGATGGTTCGGAAGGGGTGCGCGTCCTCAAGGAACAAGGCCTGTCAGCCGACGATATCCTGACTTTGGCATCAGGCCATTGGAGCTTGTCCTAGCTTCTGGCATCAAGCCCGGCGGTAAAGACCAAAGCGACGTACAAGACAAAAATCAGCATCAGGTACAGCAAACCGCTGATGAACGGCACGCGGTCGCTGATATTGCGCCGTCGTTCGAAGCCGCTGACAAAGTCAGGGCCAACGAGGATCAAAACCACCAAAGAGGCTGCTGTGATGCTGAGGCTTTCAGACACAAAAGTTTGGTGACCCAGCAGTAAAAGGAACGGCGCAAGTCCGCCAAACAGTCCAACCGCGCCCATGTTCGAGCCGCGACCCACGCTGGTCCACATGAGCCAGGCAATGGCAAAAGCCGGAACAAACACAAGCGCAAACAGCTTGGGCAGGGTCGCTTCGAGGTCGGACCAGTCGATGATAATGGCGACGATCATCAGTCCAATGCTGGCCAACGCAAGTTGGCCCACGCGAAGGACGCTGTATCCGTTCTCAGACTGGGCGTGGCGCCAAACGATGAAGACACTCACCAGAGCAAAAGCCACCGTTTTGGAGAATGTTTCAGGCAGTGTCGCCGATTGCGCCTGCAGCAGGATCACGAAGGAGACACAAAGCCCAATACCAATGAGCACGCCAAAAAACATGGCCAGCGCGAAAGGGCGTCGCATCACGTCGACAAGCAGCCCCACCAGCCATCCAACGGCTGCAAATAAAAGAATCAGCTGGTCAATGCGCCAGGACCAAACAAAGCTCCACGTGTTACCGGGTGCGGGCTGCATAAACAGCGTCTGGCCAATCACGATGACCATGAGGCCGCAAAGGATGGGCGCAATCGCAAATCCAGACATTTCCTGACCGCGCACCGGGCCAAGCAGCAGCCGCACTACAAAAGTAAAGACAAGACTGCTGACGGCGAGAACCAGCCATTGGTTCTGAACCACCATCCACAGGCCCGAGGCCATGCTTTGCAGTTGTGCGATCAGCTCTTGAATCATAAGCACGGCATAACGCAGTCAAATCCTCAGAACAACTGCCGTTAATCCGACTTAATGCAATTTAATCAGGCATAAACCACGGAAACTTAGTCAAAAATCGAGTACGAAAGGCAGGGGAGACTTGACGGGACGGGCGGACTGCGACTCTATGCGGACATGCGCATTATCGGACTCGATCCCGGCCTGAGGGTCACGGGCTGGGGGATTATTGATCAGGCGGGTAATCGCCTGAGCCCCGTTGCCCACGGAACCGTCAAGACAGACGCCGCTTTGCCTTTGGCGCAGCGGTTGGTTCAGCTTGAGAAAGGCTTGGTTAAAGTCATAGCGGAATATGGTCCGGATGAAGCGGCTGTTGAAGAAACTTTCGTGAACCAGAACCCGACCTCAACACTCAAATTGGGTATGGCGCGCGGTGTGGTCTTGCTGGCACCCGCCAGCCTTGGCCTGCCAGTTGGCGAATACCCGCCCAATCGGGTGAAGAAGGCCGTGGTTGGGGCAGGAAAGGCTGCGAAGGAACAGGTACAGATGATGGTGCGGCGACTTTTACCCGGTGTGAACGTCACGTCCGCCGATGAAGCCGATGCGCTGGCTATCGCCATTTGCCACGCACACTTCGCCGAAGCAGACCGCCGATTGGCGGCGTCAAAGGTGTCAGCATGATCGCCAAGCTAAAGGGACTGGTTGAAGGACAGGAAGAAAGCGCGGCGTTGATTGATGTCCACGGCGTGGTCTATCGCGCGCTGTGTTC
>JBMTIF010000511.1:0-2205 GCA_049437045.1 Alphaproteobacteria bacterium
GGGCTCAGGTCCAACGCGCGGTTGATGGGTGGCGGGAATAGCCTGTCAGCCAGAATAATCCCGCTCAGCATCAAAGCCGCAATCCAAAACGGCATCCACGCCAGTAACCCACGAAGTAAGGTCAAACTGCTCGGTTCCCTGTGCTTACTGGATCAACCTGGACGCAGACCGCGCACGGCGGTCCGGGCGGTACATGGCCTCAACGTAGGCACCCGGCAGGGTGACCTGACCCGCTTGCGTCCGGCGCATCACGTAGTAGAGGGCAAAGTGCTGCTTTTGCGCTTGGAAGCCGAAAAGCACCCGGTCCGCACGGGCTTCGGCATAGTCCGTCCCGGTTTGTTGGAAGGCTTTGCCCGTTTCGGTGTTACAAATGCCGGGCACCAGCGAGTTTTCGCCAAGCTGACAATCGCCGACGCGACCACCCCCGATGATGACAGTGGACGGCAAGCCAGTTTGCTCAACCTCAAAGCCTGCTGGTAAGAGGTCTGCGACGACATAATCGAGCATTTCATCCCCGAAAGCTGTTCCAACCACGCTGACCAGAACCCGCTGCCCCGGTGCGGGGTTAGTCACCGGTTGCAGGGTGTCCATGTCCAGCATGAGGCGCTCTATGCTTATCCCATCGCTGATTGCTGCGGTGGTGTCGGTTGGCACACCGGCCTGCCAAAGGGAAACAAGCACCGGCGCTTCACCGGTGTTGCTCACTCCCTTTGAAGCGTCAAAGTCGGATGGTGACAGGTGAGGCTGCGTGTCGGGAGACCAGCTCAGGTCACCAATCGTGTCATAAGCAACAGTCCCGGCACCCAAGTGCATGGAAAGTCGTAGCGCCCACGCTTCTTCCTGCGTTGTTAAGCGTTGGTCAGCGAGCGCCAGTGCAAGCGCGGGCAGACTTTCAGAAAGATAGGTTTCGACAGCCGGATGACTGAACAGACCTGCTTCGCCCAAGAGAGCCAGCGCTGCCAATTGATCACGGAAAGGCGTGCCGAAGTCTTCCAACTCAAGGCTTGAGGCCTGTTCACCCGTCTTGGACAATTCATTGAGCAGGGTATCGCGATCCGAGCGATCACCAACCGCATCTGCCGCGACAGCAAGCGCCGCTTTGGCCATCAATGAACCGTTCTTGCCGACCAACTGATCGAATAACAGGCGTTGCGCGGCGATATCGGCTTCACCAGCTCGTGCGAGCACGGCAAGGCCATAGGCCTCAGCACGTGTTGAGATTTCATAGGAGTAGTAAGGATCCTGAAGTCGCTCCAGGTACTGCTTTAGGCTTTGCACAAAGCTTGCGCGCAGGGCTGAAGCCGCCTCATACCCTCTATCGCTTGCAAGGCCGAGGAAATCAGTCGCGTAGGCGTGGAGATATAGATCACCTTCGGCATACCCCGGCCAAAGGTTGATGATCCCCGAATAGCCTCTGCGGTTTTGCAGGCTAACGAAAGCATCATTCAACTCACGATCACGCTGTGTCTCCGACAAGGTGAGATTAGTGCCCAAGAGCAAACCGGTCGCGCGAGAAGTCGTCTGTTCAGAGCAACGGAAGGGGTATTGTAAAAGGCTGTTGGCCAGGAAATCGGCATCAATGGCGTTCATTGACGTCACGCTCATGCGGATGACGGCGTCACCCAGTTCAGCCAAAAGTTCAGGATTAAGTGTGAAGCTTTCACCCGCCTCCAGAACAAAGGTGTCGCGAACCACCTCACGAGGGGCGGCAGGGCGGATCTCGATGGGGAAATGACGGGACAAGGTCTCGTTTTCCAACGCCACTTCGACCGTAACACCGGTTGCACCGATCAAATCACTGGCAGATAGCCGAAGAGGGATCGTCTGCTGGCCTTTGCTGGCCAGAGACATAGACATTTGGTTTGCGCCTTGACCCAGTGACAGACCTTCATCCATGGATAAACGAACCTCAGTCACAAGATCACGGTCCTGCGTGTTGCTCAGCAACAGCTTGACGTCGATTTCATCACCGGGGGCCAGAAAGCGGGGGAGAAACAGATCTGCGACGACCGGGTCACGGATGACGAGGGTCTCGCTCTCGGCACCCATGCGTCCCTGATCGGTCCAGACGATGGTCATCAGCCGCCCGCGCCCAACGAAATCAGGCACGTCGAAATCAAGGTTTGCCGTCCCATCTGCGGCCAGCGGTACAATGGCTGAAGACAGGGCCAGCGATTCCTTGATTCGGGTGGTTAGACCCTGCGC
>JBMTIF010000512.1:0-2195 GCA_049437045.1 Alphaproteobacteria bacterium
TCTTCCTGTGGCTTGGTCGTGGCCTTGACGATGAATTGGCCCGCGCAGGCGTAACTGAAGAAGAGGCATCCGGCACCCAAGCCTGAGGCGTCTATTTGTCGGCTTTTCGGTAGGGATTATCGTGTTCCAGCATGCCGGCAATCTGATGGCCAATCTGCTCCCGCTCATGCCTTACAAAATTGGCAACGGGACTTCTGAGTGCTGGGTCTGCGATCCAGTGCAGTGAGTAGGTCGCACTGGGCAAATATCCCCGCTGAACCTTGTGCGACCCTTGCGCTCCGGCTTCGACCCGCTGCAAACCGTGGCGGATGGCATAGTCGATGGCCTGATAGTAGCAGGCTTCGAAATGCAGGAATTTATGATCTTCCGAACAGCCCCAGTTGCGGCCGTATAGCGTATCCCCGCCCCGAAGGTTCAGCGCGCCAGCAACCGGTTGACCGTGTTCAAAGCACATGACCATCACCACGTCATCCGGACACCGCTCGCCGAGTAGCGAAAAGAACTCACGCGTTAGATAAGCCTGACCCCATTTCCGGTCCGAAGTGTTTCGGTAGAACGCGAAAAATGCGTCCCAGAGGCCTTCTGTCATGTCGTGACCGTTGAGCACCCGGATTTCGACATCCAGCTCCGCTACTTCGCGACGCTCCTTCTTCACCGCTTTGCGCTTGCGGCTGTTCAGTTCGGTCAGAAAGTCATCGAAGCTGCGGTAATCACGGTTTTCCCAATGGTATTGAAGCCCCAACCGTTGCTCGTAATGATCGAGCTCACCCAAGGCGTCGAATTCGGACTTGTTGGGAAAAGTGACGTGCAGACTGGATAGTCGGAGTTGCTGTGCAACGGATACGATTGCGTCACCCAGAATTTTGTGGGTTTCGCTGTCTGAAGCATCGCCCAGCAGCAACCTTGGGCCAGTCGCAGGGGTAAAAGGAACACAAACCTGCGCCTTTGGGTAATAGCGCCCGCCAGCGCGCTCATAAGCGTCTGCCCAGCCCCAGTCGAAGACGTATTCTCCGTAGGAATGGCTCTTCACATAGAGCGGGACAGCACCCAGAATGGCCCCGGTCTCCGTGTCTTCCAGAATAACGTGCTGAGCGGCCCAACCGGACTCGGCTGTGGCCGATCCGCTATCCTCCAACGCAGACAAAAAACCATGTTTTACGAATGGGTTAGATTGACCCGCGCAGGCGTCCCAAGCTTCAGGGGCGATTTCGGACAGGCTGCCGATTGTCCGAATTTGCAGGCGCGATTCAGGGTCGTTCATGGGGTTGGGCGGATCCTCAGTGGGGCTGGTGTTTGCCAGATTTAACCTGTGCTTTTGTGGCAGGATAGCAAGGCGAAAAAACGGGCAATAATGCCTCAGGTCTTCTTCTTTGCAGGCGCTGGAGTCGGTGTTTTGTCCTTGTAGCAGCACCAGTCCACAACGGGACAGCGCCAGCACTCCGGCTTTCTTGCCTTGCACAGATAACGCCCGTGCCAGATCAGCCAATGGTGCGCGTGGTTCTTGAAGTCATCCGGAACGCGTTTGTTCAATCCGTCTTCAACCTGATCGGGGTTGTTGCCGGCGGCGATACCCATGCGATTGGAGACCCGGAAAACGTGCGTATCGACTGCGATCGTAGGATGGCCCCAGTACATCTGCAGCACCACGTTAGCGGTTTTTCTGCCGACACCAGGCAGGCTTTCCAGTGCTGCCCGGTCTTCTGGCACTTCTCCCCCGTAGTCATCAACGAGGATGCGCGCGGCCTTCATCACGTTGGCGGCTTTCGCATTATAGAGACCGATTGTCTTGATGTGGTCTTTGAGCGCTTCCTCACCCAGATCCAGCATTTGTTGCGGGGTCTGTACTTTTGTGAACAGGGCTTTGGTCGCAGCATTCACGGAAACATCCGTTGCCTGCGCCGAGAGGGCGACTGCGACCACAAGCGTGTAGGCATTTACGTAGTCCAGCTCGCCCTTGGGCTTTGGCTCAATCCCTTGAAAAACCTCGAAAATTGCCCGAATTTGCTCAGGCTTCAGCACCCGCTGACGCGGTGTGACAGCAGGCGCTGAATTTGGGAGCGTCATCTAGGCAACTTCCACGATGGCTTCGATTTCCACAGCAACGCCAAGCGGCAGAGCAGCCGCAGAAACAGCCGCTCGGGAATGCCGACCCTTATCGCCAAAGACATCAACCATGAGGTCCGAGGCGCCGTTGA
>JBMTIF010000513.1:0-2194 GCA_049437045.1 Alphaproteobacteria bacterium
TGGAAGAGCAGCCCTACGTCATCCCTGTTGTCATTCCTGCAGGTACCTATGCAGGACAGGACGGGGAAGTTGTCAGCTGGGGCACCCCGGCCACGATCAATGCAAGTGCAAACGCTCCTGAAGACGTCATCTACCACATGACAAAGGCCGTCTTCGACGATTTCGAAGCGTTCAAGGCACAATCGCCAATGTATAAGGCTGTTCAAATAGAAACCGCTGCGACGGCTGGGCGCACGGCCCCTTATCACCCGGGCGCAGAGCGATATTTCCGTGAAGTCGGCCTGCTCAAATAGCTTCCCTCAACTGTGCCCCGCTTACGAGTGGGGCGCTTCTTGATTCCGCAAAATAGTGGCTGGGATGGCTCAAATGACTGCGCAAAAAGACGATAGCGCCGCACGTCTGATCGAAGAAAATGACCTTGGCGGACGCAGTCTGACGGGTCCGGCACAAAAAGCCATTGTCGCTGTTGCTTTGCTTTGGTCCGTCTACCAACTTTGGATCGCTTCGCCATTTCCGTTCTGGTTCGACTTCCTGATCCTGAATGACACCGTGCAGCGTTCCATCCATCTGGCCTTTGCCCTAGCCTTGGCATTTCTGACCTTTCCTGCCACAGCGCGCTCGGCTCGCGATAAGCTCCCTGTCTTGGACATTCTGCTCTGTCTAATCGCCGTTGGCGCATGCCTTTACACGGTAGTGAACTATGAAAGTGTAGTCCTGCGTTCAGGTGGATCGCGCACCACGCTTGAGTATTTCGTGGCTTTCGCCGGTATGCTGCTGCTGCTTGAGGCAACGCGCCGCGCGCTTGGCATTCCAATGGTGATCATTGGCGTTGTCTTTATCGGCTATGCGTTCCTCGGACCCCATATGCCCGAGATCATCTCACATCGCGGTTTGTCACTGAACCGGTTCACCGAGCATATGTGGCTGTCCACTGAAGGGGTGTTTGGTCTGCCACTTGGCGTCTCCAGCGGGTTCATATTCTTGTACGTATTGTTTGGCAGTCTTTTGGATAAGGCGGGCGCGGGCAACTACTTCATCCAATTGTCTTTCGGCTTGCTGGGTCATTTACGGGGCGGACCGGCCAAGGCTGCGGTGATCTCTTCTGCACTGACAGGTATGATTTCGGGGTCTGCCATTGCGAATGTGGTGACGACCGGCACGTTTACGATCCCCTTGATGAAACGCGTGGGGTTCTCTCCAGAAAAAGCGGGTGCAATCGAGGTGGCTTCCTCGATCAACGGTCAAATCATGCCCCCCATCATGGGGGCCGCGGCCTTCCTGATGGCCGAGTTTGTGGGCATCAGCTATTTTGAGGTCATCACGCATGCCTTTGTTCCTGCGTTCATCTCCTATTTCGGCCTCTACTGCATTGTGCATATCGAAGCGCTGAAGGGGCGGATGTCAGTGTTGGAACGCACAGTGACACATACCGGCACACGACGCCTGATGCGGTCCGTTCTGACGATCATCATCATTTCGGGCATCGCTTACGGGCTGTATCTTTTGTTCGAAGGTCTGGGCGCTCTCTTTGGTGACTACGCTTTGCTTGCGATCATGTTGATGTTGGCGGTAATCTACTTCGGGCTGATCTGGGTGTCGCGCCGCTTTCCTGAGATTGAGGTCGATGACCCTGACGCGCCGCTTCTGAAGGTGCCAGCGCCACTGCCGATCTTTCTGGCGGGTCTCTTCTACATCATGCCAATCGGAGTTCTGGTCTGGTGCTTGATGATCGAACGCTTTTCGCCTGCGCTGTCTGTGTCCTGGGCCATCCTGTCCATCTTTGTCCTTTTGCTGACACAGAAACCGCTTTTGGCCTTGGCCCATAGTCGCCCTGTTACCAGCGGATTATTGAAAGAGGGGTTGGACGACCTTGTCAGCGGTCTGATCGCCGGTGCGCGGAACATGACGGGTGTTGCCGTTGCCATGGCTGCGGCTGGCATCATCGTGGGTGTGGTGTCGGCCACTGGCCTTGGCCTGCTGATGACCGAGATCATTCAGGCCTTGGCCGGCGGTAGCTTCTTTTTGATGATGCTGCTGACGGCTGGGATGTGCGTGGTGCTGGGCATGGGATTGCCAACGACGGCCAACTATATCGTCGTCGCTGCCATCATGGCGAACCCGTTCGTTACGCTGGCCGCTGAACAGGGGATCGAAGTGCCACCGATTGCCGTGCACCTGTTCGTGTTTTACTTCG
>JBMTIF010000514.1:0-2182 GCA_049437045.1 Alphaproteobacteria bacterium
CCTGTGGCCGATATTCAGGCCGCACTGGGCAGTAATTGGAACGTTGTTTCCGAAGACGACACCTTCCGCGGCATGTCCATGGTTGGTGGCGACTACGTGAACGTCGATATGGACGAGGAAGTAGCCTACCAACTGACCAAAGCGCACATCGACAACCTCGACGCTCTGATGGCCAAGGCTCCGTTCATGGCTGCGCTTAACTTCGGCAACATCGACGCATCGGTTGCCGGTCTGTGCGGCAAGAACCCTATGGTCTTCCACCGCGGTGCAGTCCGCGCCTGGGAAGAGGCGGGTTACGATGTTCCGGACTGTGCTAAGCCATAATCAGCGCTAGCGCCTAGACAGTGGGCGGCCAAACTGCAGGCCGCCCACACCAATTTCAAATCCTGATTTAAAACCCCTATAGACACCAAGTGAACCATCATGTCGGACGAGCAGAAAACGGCGCCAGAGAGCGAAACTGAAGAGAAAACCTTCATCGGTGAGGTTGTTTTCTGGTTGGGCTTAGCTCTGGTCCTTGTTGGCCTGATAAACGTGACTCCAGGCATCCCCGGCTGGGACGAACTGTGGAAGTCATTGACTGGCAACGCGTTTTTCAAGGTTCGGCGATTTGACACCGAAATGCTGTATCCGCTCGTCTTCTTCCTGATGATGCTGATCGTCGCGCTCAAACACTCGCTTTGGCGCTCGTGGGTCGATCGGGTGAAATGGCAAAGAATTCTGGGCTTGATGCTCGACATCGCCCTCGTGACAGCCGCCGCAGCGCTGTCCCTGACCTACATGATCGAGATTGAGGCGATCTGTCTGCTTGATGTCATCACCGGTGACCGTGAGCGCATGATCGCTGAGGCACTGCAGGGTGAGATTGATTTCGCCGAACTCGCTGGCCTTCCGATCCCTACCACTGTCGAAGACCCCTTCTGCCTGAACACTACGTCGGCTTTGTTGCCGCTGATCGTGTTCCTGTGTGTCGTCATCTTCCTTTTGTACAACGTGAAGGTCTGGGGTCTGCCACTGGTTCTGATCTCCATCATCGTATCCATTTACACCTTGGCAACCATCCTCAACTGGTTCTTCTTCGGTGCCGAAGGACAGAACAAGTACTTGATGACCATTCTCAGCAGCGAAGAACCGCGCAGCCTGGGCGCGGGGTACGAGGTCTTCCATGACGCCCTGGTCAACCACTCCGCCGGGTTCTTTGGGCGGTTCATGAACGTTCTCATGCTGATGGTCTTTCCTTACATTGTGCTGGGCAGCCTGTTTGGGCGCTGCGCCGGGGGACAGTCATTGATCAAGCTGGCTTTCCTGCTGACCCGAAACCTGCGCGGTGGTCCGGCGCACGCGGCTGTGTTCTCTTCGGCCATGTTCGGTACGATTACTGGTGGTCCTGTGGTTAACGTGCTGTCCACGGGCGTTCTGACCATTCCCATGATGCTCAAGCGCGGTTTCTCCCGCGTTTTTGCTGGTGGGGTGGAAGCAGCGGCGTCTTCGGGTGGTTCGATCATGCCGCCAATCCTTGGCGTGGCTGCTTTTGTCATGGCAGCGCTAACGGGGGTTGCCTACCGTGAGATTGTCATCGCGGCGATCATCCCGGCTGTCTTGTACTTCTTCTGCCTGTTCCTCTCGGTGATCTTTCAATCCCGAAAGCAGAACATCGGCGCGGTTGGCAAGATCACCGACGAAATGCGTCTGACCGGCTCAGACTGGTTGCACTTGACCCAAGTACTCGGTCCGGTGCTGCTGATCCTCGTTCTGCTGTTGACGCCAAAGGATAGCGTTGGCTGCAGCTGGTACTCCATCGCAATGGGCGCTGAGGTCATCCGCGAGGCTGGATCATGCAGAGTCATCTCCCTGCCGTGGCTGCCTCAAGCGCTCCAGAACGCTGCAGGTGACGCTGGTGCAGCTGGCTGGTGGGCTGTGGTGCTGCTGATCGTGCTGATGTTCGTTGACCGGACGTTCCGCCAAAATCCGGGGAAGATCCTGGGCGCACTTGCCGCTGCTGGTGTGAGCATTGCCACGCTGTACCTCATGTTCCTCGCCGTAACGGTGATTGACGTCAGCCTGACTCTGACCGCTTTCTCCAAATTCCTGTCTGTGGACGTGCTGAGCTTCCTGCGGACCTTTGACATTGGCAGCGGTTCCATATGGTTCATATTGCTGGCACTGGTCATGACCATGCTTC
>JBMTIF010000515.1:0-2179 GCA_049437045.1 Alphaproteobacteria bacterium
GCGATGGTCTCTGCCGTGTCGAGTTCCCGGAGCGCCAGTGCTGGAGACTCCGAGCCGGGTTTTAGTGCGGCAGCTCGTCTAAAGGCGTTTCTGGCATTCTCGAAAGACGCTTGCTCGAGGGCATCAAAGCCCTGCGACATCGCCTGTGCAAAATTAAAGTCGTTCACCGCCTGTTTTGCATTCTGGAGTAAGCCTGCAACGCGCTGATGCTCGGGGTCGAGATCAGACGCTTGCTGTAGCGATTGCAGCGCCCCCTTGGGATCGGCACTTTCGGTGTATTGATCGGCCTCTGCCACCAGCGCATTAATCACGCTGATATGTTTGGCGCGATCGAGTGCACTGGCAACGTCGGCTCTGTCGGGTGCCATCAGTTCTAAATCTGAAGCCAAAGCTGTTGCAGCGATTTCATCGCCTTGTTCGATGGCAGCGATCAGCGTTTCGAGCCGTTGGGAGATCTCGTTCGGGAGCTGCTGCTCAATCGCCAGAAGCTGATCCGCAACCGACTGGTAAATCTGGGTTGCAGCGATAAAGTCGCGTTCGCGATAGGCGGAGTCACCCGACAAAGCCTCCTCGATTGCGGTCTCGTATTGGCTGGCTGCCCACAGTTCGACGCCGAGTGCCTGAAGATTTTCCTGGGCCTCGAGGACAATCTGCAGAATCTCTTGCGCGGCACGGCGTTCCCGCGCTAGCTGCGCTTCGCTAAACGGACTTCGCTCGCTCGGAGTTGGCATGCTGCTCGATTGAACTTCATTCGATGGTGGTCTGGAAACTGGCTCCGTCACTACTACAGCGACAGGAGCTTCAGAACTGTCCACCCAATCGGGAAGCGCAAAAAAGACGCCGATCAGTGCAACTACGGCGACACCGAGCACAGCTACAAAGAATAAGTTTGGTTTGTCGGAACTGACCGGTGACTGATTAGCTTGTGTCTCCGGCGATACCGGATCAAACGCTGTGACGGGGAGCGTTTTCGCTGTTTTGTCATTCATGGCAGATCAGTCTGACTGGGGGGTGCTAGCCGGCGCGCTCTCGGGGAGGGCTGCGATTTCTGTCGCGTAAATATCCGCTAGGATCTCTCGCCACTGAGCATATTGATCCTCAACCGTGCCCGACAGCTGAACCGTCCTGTCTTCGAGTTCTATCACTTGAGGTGTGATGTCTGCCTCCAGCGACTGACCTAATTCCTCGAGTGCCGCACTGTGCATGCTTGCCTCGGCACGTCTCTCCAGGCCGCTCTTGATGAGGGTGCCACCTGCCCAGATACCTACCGCACCGGCAGTGCGCATGGTCCTATCGTTGCGACCCCCAGAACTAGCTGCAGCTATTCCTGCAATCACGGCTGCACCACCGGCGATAAGCTGTGCCTGTGCTTCGGCTTTTAATTCTCGTTCCGCAATGGTCTCGTCATATGAAAGGCGACGCCACTCGTTGTAGGGGCCGGTCATCGATCCCGAAAAGTTGTCGTAATGCCCTTGAAGCGTATCAATGAAAATATCATTGCGCTGACGGATCGATTGAATGCGCTGCATCATTGGGTCGTTCTCCGCCGGCAATCGGCGAATCGTAACCAGACCCGCTTCGTCATTGCCTAGATAGCCGGAATAGGCGTCGGGTGCGAAGCCCTGAGCGAATGTCAGCTGTGCGACTTGCCTGATGCGGATGCGCTCTTCGGGAGTGAGATTCCGGAAAACCGTCAACAAGTCGTTGGCAATTTGCCGATAAACGATCAAGAAGGGGTCGGTTTTTACCCGCTGGGTCTGCTGATATGCATAGCGACTGGTATTGCCCTCATAGGTTTTATCAAGCCACAGACGTCCCCGGGCATCGCGTGCCGTGATAGCGAGTGATAGCGATTCTCCATCCGAATTCAGGATGGTCCCGCTGACCAAAATGTCAGCGATATAATCTGAGCTAGGGACTACGCGGCTGGCACCCCACACGCCCTGGTTGTCCAGTACTTGTGATAACTCTCTTGCGATGAAGGTTGATTCGGCACGTCTTATTTCGGGGAATACGCCATCACCGATGTCGACGTCATCAATGCCCGGGTCAAGGACGGCGACAGCGACATCAAGAACCTCGTCGCTCGAGAGGGTCGATTGGTAGGTTTCCAATGCCGGCACTGCGGTAGTTTTTACCGTGGACGTCACACAACCACCCAGGGCCATCAGACTACCAA
>JBMTIF010000516.1:0-2173 GCA_049437045.1 Alphaproteobacteria bacterium
CGGTTCTTGGGTCTTGTTCCCGCAAGGGGGTAATCAGTGTCGGCGCAATCATGCGCGAACCGACCAAGGACAGGAGCGTCAGAACCCCAAGCGCTGCCACGGCCATGAAAGGCCAGAGTTGTCCCCAAGGGCGCACCAACTGCTCACGGGTCTTCTGTGCTTCAGCTTCAGTGATTTCCCGCGCCTTTTCGCGGAAGTCTCCGGCTTCATCCCGACGTCCCATCAGGGTCGCCGTTCGCCCTAGGATGACCAGCGAGCAGGCCTGTGCAGTTCGGTCGCCGCGCTGTTCTTGTATCAGCTGGATTTGGTCAAAGGTTTCGTAGGCACGCTCATACTCGCGCACGGCCAGCCAGAAGCGGCCAATGAGTTCCAAAACCTGCAAAAAGCTCGCGGATTCCGCAAACTCGGGTGACAAGGCAGCGAGCTCATTGACGCTGGCGTCAATGGTCATCAGTGCTTCCATACCGCCGTTGCTCAGATCAGCCAGTTGGCGATAGACATCGACCAGTATGCGCAGTTCCGGGTTCCGGTTGCCGATGCTCAAATAGGCCTCGATCAGCTGCGTCCCCACTTCCTCCTGCAAGACCACGGGCTGATAGGGCAGCAGAAGCGCTGCGGCGAACACCTCCGTGTCCGTCATGTCGAGGAAATTGTATCCAGCGGGATCGGCAATGACCTGATCCAGTTCAGCCGTCATCGCAAACAGGCCAGAGGCGATTTGCGTCAGGCGCTGTGCCTCAGGGTCACTGGGGTTCCGTCTTTGTGCAAGATCAGCGTAACGGTTGGCTTCTTCGAAGTTGCTGGTCAGCAGCGCGACTTGCCCTTTAAGCACAAAGACCGGCGAGGGCGCGTTTCGGTCACTGAAGTCGGCCAGCAGGTTTTCCACCGTGTCGATGTTGCCTTCCGACATGGCCAACTCGGCCAGCGCATAGTCGGCCAGTTCAGACAAGAAGGGGAGCTTTGTCGTTGGTGTCTCCTGTTCCGAGGCATCCAACATCAATTCTGTTAGCGCATCCTTCCGGTCAGCGTACAGACTGCTGAGGACAAGCCATCGATACAGCCGTGCTTCTTCGGGCTGCTGTCGGGCATAGGTCAGAAAGTGCTTGTAGGCGCGGGCGTATTGCTGATTGGTCAGCATGGCACGACCGGTCTTGACCAGTCCGTTAATCCGTCGTTCTTGCTCCGACAGCCGTTCTGACTGCGCATTCGCCGTCGGAATGAATGAAACCACTGAGACAAGCAGCAGTGCCACCGCAATCAATCTGATTGCCTGTCGCAGCCAAAGCATCCGTTCTGGGCGGTATCCCGTTCCCATGCTCGTCAGTGTCTCCCCGTACTGCCAGACACTTGATTGGTGATGTCGCATCTGACGCTGTGTTCTATTTAGGCTCTTATGGCCAGTTTCCCAATGCCGTGAAGTCGCATTTCGTCGCTTCGAAATCACAAACATGGCATTAAATACTACAAGGTACTGATGAGCGGGCAGCGTGGCGAAAAACGGGCCAACTCGCTGAAAATCTCTTGCTGAAGGATTTGTGATGATCCGTTTGCTCTATTTCGCGTGGGTTCGCGCGCAAATTGGCGTGGATGAGGAGCGCCAGACGCCTCCCAAGACGCCTCTGACCGTGGCGGAGATGCTCGACTGGTTGCCGACGCTGGGTGAGGGTCATGCACTTGCGATGGAGCAGCGGGCGAGACTGCGCGTTGCAGTCAATCAGGAGTTTGCCGAACCCGATACGGTCATCAACGCCGGTGACGAGGTCGCCGTCTTTCCCCCTGTCACGGGTGGCTGACACCTTGGCGCTTTAGAAAATCGCATCAGAAGCAGTAACACCGCGTGAGCTTTGGCCGGTGGAGGAACGCGACGAGCTGGATGCCCCCGTGTTTGTTTGGGTCGAATCTTCCTCGCTTCCAAACCCGGCGTTCACTGCATCGTTCCCATTGCTGCCCGTACCGCGTGCGCCTGATACTGTTTCCGTGGTGACGCCAGTATCGCCAATAACCCGTCCATCGCTGGCCACGCGGCGAACGTCAATCACACCAGTGCGTGGGTCGATGGTGGAGAATTTCACGCCCTCAGGGTAGCGGAACTGAGTAACGGGCGTACCGGCCAGCGCTTCGTTCATGAAGGCTGCAAAGATCGGCGATGCGGCCTTGCCGCCGCTTTCGTTCT
>JBMTIF010000517.1:0-2168 GCA_049437045.1 Alphaproteobacteria bacterium
ACCCGCCTCGATCCATTTGAAAAGTCCGCTCGGAGATGTCGTTGACCAGCGTATAACCGGCAATATGATCCCATGCGGCTTCCCGGCTGATGTACCGCCCAGCCGTGCCGATGACGAAGGCGAACTCAACCTCATAGTCGAGCCGATCCGATCCGCGGGGATGCAGGATGTCATCCGTTGGCCCACTGATACATGAGGCGGCTTTGTAGAAGACGATGGGCTGCTCGGGTATGGGTAAACCTGCTTCTTCGGCGTGATCGGCGTAGTTCAGACCGATGCCGATAAACTTCCCCGGTCGCGGAATAGGCGGCCCCAGACGCACGTTGTCCGGTGCCTGAGGCAGGCTCACCGGTTCAATCGCGGCCAGTCTCGCCAACCCTGCTGGTGACAAAGCTTCCGCATCAAAATCTGTCACGTGTCCTGACAAATCGCGGATATGGCCATCGTGGTCCAGCAAACCAGGCTTTTCCGCTCCCGGTGAACCAAATCGCAGCAACTTCATAGGTGCCGTTCTCCCCCAAAAGGTTTCTTAACTCGTGGTTTTCGAGCATGACAGTTTCCGCTAAGAGTGTCACCTGTGGTGGGTACGTCTTGCGGACTGCGATCATCTTGAATATGTATAAATTGCGTCAATATTTTTATATTTTGCGGGGCGGACGTTGAACAATTCTGATTTGAAGATTGGTACTCGAGGATCTGTTCTAGCCTTGGCGCAAACCGATTGGGCTTTGGGCGAGATGCGCCGTTTGGCGCCGGCTCGAAATATCGAGCGCGTTGTTATCGAGACCCAAGGTGATCGGGACCAGACTTCGTCACTGGCTAGCTTCGGTGGTGTGGGCGTTTTTGTTGCTGAGTTGCAAGCCGCAATCCTTGAAGGCCGGGTAGATGCGGCTGTGCATTCCTACAAGGACATGGCCAGCCGTCCGACGGAAGGGTTAAAGCAGTACTTTCCACCCCGTGAAGACGTGTGTGACGTCCTGGTTGGGTGTCCGCTGGATGAGCTTCGGGAAGGGGCAACCGTGGGTACCGGTAGCCCCCGCCGCGTCGCACAGTTGAAGCGGCGTCGGCCTGATTTGGTGATCCAACCACTGCGCGGAAACATCACGACCCGACTGCGCAAGCAGCTAGACGGAACCTTCGATGCTGTTGTGTTGGCGAAGGCGGGTTTGAAACGCGCGCAACTCTTTGATCCGCTGCGTGATTTTGATCTCGATCCGAGAGACTTCACGCCCGCCACCGGGCAGGGACAACTGGCGCTTGAGTGCCGGATTATGGATGATTTGCCGGTCGAAGAAGGGGTGCTGACGAGTGCTCTGGATCGTCGTTTGGCTGTGGTCGAGCGGTTCTTTGCTAAGGAACTCGGTTTTGGCTGTCACACGCCAGCAGCAGTCTGGGCCCGTGTCGAAGGCCGACGGATTGCAGCTGTAATCGATGTTCTATCCCATGATGGAAGCGAGAGTCTTAAGATCGAGGTGCCGGTTTCACTGTCGCACAAAGACGGCGACCTTCAGTCGGCGCTTGCTCTGGCAGAAGAACGGGGCATTCGCGCCTTTTTGGAGAGCGTTGAGCAAGAAGCGAAAACAAACGCTTAAGACGAGAGGCTGGTTTTGACCGATACAAGATACTCGGCGAGCCGCTGACGCGCACGCCAGAACTCAGCGGTAAGGCTGAACACCAGCATTTTTTGCCGCCCTCGATAAAAACTCTGTTCGAGCGTGAACCCTAGGTCTTCGGCCAAAGCCTGACTTGCTTTGTTATCATCGCTCAGAACAGCAATGATCCGATCCAGTCCACCGTTTTCCCGCAGTGCGAAGTCAACAATTTCTGTGACGGCTTCGCGCGCGTACCCTCGTCCACGCGCAGCGGGCAAAAAGCTGTAGCGCAAAGCCAGACCCAGCCCATCGGGCCGCAACATGATACCAGCTTCGCCTATGAAACGATCATCATCGCGCGCGAAAACGCCGTACATGCCGGTGCCTTGAGTGGTCCAGAACGCTTCGAAGTTCTTCAGCGTTTCGAGTGCTGCGCGACGGTCTTGAACCCCCTCTAACATGCGTTCCATAGCCTCAGGATCACTGCGTAGAGGAAGCACAGTATCGATGTCGGCGGGGCCAAGCGCACGCAGGTAGAGCCGCGGTGTGGTGAGGACGGGACGCGAAGTGTTCATT
>JBMTIF010000518.1:0-2168 GCA_049437045.1 Alphaproteobacteria bacterium
CAAGCAGATTGGCAATCCCGTCTGTAGGGGTGATGGCGCCGGCTTCGACCATGAAGAACTCCATGATGCCCGCGTTTATTTCCTGTTGCAGGAACCATTCGGGCGTATTGGCCATCTCAAAGCTCAAGCCCACGGTTTCCAGGGAGATCAGTTCTTCACCGTCAATGGCGAAAGACAGATTGTCGATGCCGAAATCAAAAGTGGACGTGGGGCTGTTTTTTCGTTCATCGAAAATGAAAATCGCGCCGTCGAAGCGCAGATAATCGGTGGCTTCATTCCCCGGATCACCAGCCAGAATGTTGTCTGCCGTGACCGACAACCGTTCGGTCGCCAACGCTTCGGGGTTAATGGTCATGGTCAAACGGAGCGTATCGGCTTCGAATGTTGTCCCCATGGCCCCTGCCATCCCGCCCAGCAGAGCGGCGAGGTCAGCCGTGAGGCTGAGTGAGCCTGACGGCTCAACCCTTGCCGCCATGGTCAGATCACCCAACGGAAGCCCAGCGAGATTGGCATTGCCGAAAACCACGTCGTGCGCGGTGTCAGAAGTGTCAGACGCCGTGGCAGTCAGGGAATCAAACTCAATCGGAACACCAAGGAACAGAGATACCGGCTGATCCATCATCGCGGTAAGCACGGACTCGACTTTTTCTGCCGACATGGATTGCGCTTGCACGACCGGGGCGCTCAACACACCCAGACTTGTCATGAATGCCAAAGCAACGAATTGGTGGAATTGCCGTTTCATGGGTCTGAGCCTCCCTCAAAGTCTTCAATCGTAACGCATCATAAAGGTAAAATACCGCAAAACTCAAATGTATCCGCACTATTCACGCCATAGTTCGACCGCTGAAAGTGCGTTTGCATCCTATTGCTGATTGAGCGGTTCACCGTTCAGTTCAATCTCCCCAAACTGTGTCAGCTCAAGGACATAGGTTTGCTCATCTGCACTCGATGCCGTGCCAAGATCGCGCAATCTTTTGGCCCAGCCGGCGATACGGCGACCATAATCGGCAAGATCCTGAGCATCTTCGCCCCCAGCAGCCAGGGCTGCTTCGGTGGTGGCGTTGGCGCGGGCTTCTACTTTGGATAATCCACTGACGCTTGCGGTGAAACTGCCAAAACCGAACAGAGGCGGGATGGGCATAACCTGATGCTGTCCGGTCAGGGACATACTATAGTCGTCCGCCATGACCTGAGTATCCGCCACGTTGACCTGAGGCGGTTGGATCAGGAACGGCGTCACCATACCCAAAGCACCCCCGATCAGGGACCGCATCAGCACGCTGGATTCCTGTACTGAGCCACTGCGCGGCAAGCTGGCAAGGGTCTGCCGCAGATTAGCCATGGGCAGGCCCGTCACCTCGACAGTTCCTTCGAACTCATTAGGCACCAGACTTTGCGAAAGGGGATCAAACCGGATCAGCCGACCACCCAGAACAGGCACAATTCCGGGAATTACGATTGGATCGGGCTCAACACCCACTGGTGTTTCTATGGCACGGAGATCGATGCCGTCGGCTTGACCGCGCAAGGTTACAAAGCCGCCATCCAACCGCATGTCGGTAAGCCCCAAAGCACCCTGAGCTTGCTGCATGGAGATCGAGAATAGGCGATCCGGCAACGCAAACACCAATTCCTCTGCCGAACCTTCGATGCCAATGCGATCAAAGAACAGCAGGATGTCAGCCAGAACCGACCATGTGGCTCCCGCTTCTGCGGCCTTGAACAGTGAAGCCAAGGCAATGGAAAAAGCCTCAACATCCGCGCCATCCAAGTCAACATTCACCGAACCGCGCTTCATGCTGGCAAAGTCTTCGCGACGGGTGATGTCCAAGCCGTCGAAGACCACGTTGACCATCTGCGTTTTGAGCCGATCACCTTGGGACGAAGCAGGCAGGGAAAAACTGTCGAGCTTGATCGTCAGATTTTGTGGGCCGTAGTAGGCTTCCAGCCCCGAAATCTGCAAATCTGTAAAAGACGAAGAAGCCGGCAAGTACAGGTTTTCGAGGTGCTCAAGAGTCGACGCCAGCAGGCTGTCGCCGCCGTCATTCCGTGCCTGAAGAAAGCGCAAATCAAAAGACCGGCCAAGGCTGGCATAAGGCGCGCCTGCGGCGCTGCCGGTCCATCTGCCGTCATAGATGATGGTATCAATGGAGACTGCGAAACTG
>JBMTIF010000519.1:0-2162 GCA_049437045.1 Alphaproteobacteria bacterium
GACCTTGTCTGATACATCGCGGGCAAAGCGCATGTCGTGGGTCACCAGCAGCATGGTCCTGTCTTCGTCAGCCAGCGACTTGATGACCCGCAGCACTTCACCTTCGAGTTCGGGATCCAGTGCAGAAGTTGGTTCATCGAACAGTAGGGCAGCGGGGTCCATGGCCAGCGCCCGCGCGATGGCTGCGCGCTGCTGCTGGCCGCCAGAGAGCTGCGAGGGAAAGGCCTCGGCCTTGTCATCGATGCCCACGCGGCGCAGCGTATCTTCCGCCCTTTGCCGCGCTTCCTGCTTGGTGCGCTTGAGCACACGGCGTTGGGATAGCATGACATTGTCGATGATCGACAGGTGGGACCAGAGATTGAATTGCTGGAACACCATCGACAGGTTGGCCCGGATCCGGTTCACCTGTGCCGCGTTCGATGGCAGACGGTCCTTGCCCTTGGGTTTGAAGGTGATTGCCTCGCCCCCAATGGCGATGTCGCCCCGCTCAGGAACTTCGAGCAGGTTTACACACCGCAGCAGCGTCGACTTCCCTGAGCCTGATGACCCGATCATGGTCACCACGTCACCCTTGTTCGCCGTCAGGTTGACACCCTTGAGCACGTGGAGATCATCGAACGATTTATGAATATCGGATAGCGCGATTACCGGCTGATCCTGAGGATCGGGTGCGGTCATGGGAAAAGATCCTGGAGCCAAAAACAGCCACAAGGGTCTATTGCTTGTGACGAGCGAGTCAATGTTCAAGCATAAATCAAAAGCTGTAAATCTACCCAACGCTTCAACGCCAACCGCTGTTCCGGCCCTTTTGATCCGGCAAAGACCCACGCCGATGGCGAGGCTGAGCAAAAGACGGAGGCGATAGCCGACCGGCGACAAAGTCGCCGACCCCTGCGCGTGACCTGTTCGCAGCCCGCGCAGCGGGCAAGAACAGGGCGCGCCACCAAAAAACGTCCACAGCACCAAAAAGCGGATGGCGCGATTATGGTACAAAAGTCCGTTATGGAATTGACCATAGTACAGCTGTACCCTATCGCTGAGCATGATCGAATTCAGTCAGGAAGGTTTTTTCATGTCCGCTTCGTCCGAAAAGGCGTTTCCCACGTCTGCCCGTGTTGTCATCGTTGGCGGTGGCGTCATGGGCTGTGGTCTGGCCTATCACCTCGCGCACGAAGGCTGGACCGACGTTGTGTTGTTGGAAAAAGCCGAGCTGACGTCGGGATCGACCTGGCATGCGGCGGGGCAGATCACCCACTCCACCAGTTCCTTCGCGCTGGGCAAGTGTGTGGATTACAACATCGGGCTCTATTCCGGTGCGCTGGAGCAGGAAACCGGCCATTCGGTCACGTGGCACGGCTGCGGCTCCTTCCGGCTGGCCTATTCCGAAGACGAGATGGATTGGTTGCGTCACACCCTGTCGGTCGGTCGCACGCTGGGCTTCAATATCGAGTTGGTGGGGCCAGACCGGATCGCCGAGCTCCACCCGTTCTACAACCTCGAAGGTGTCATTGGCGCGTTGCACACGCCGGACGATGGTCATGTCGACCCTTCGGGCATTACCCAGGCGTTGGCTACTGGTGCCCGGCAACTGGGCGCGCGAATCATTCGCCGGTGCCGAGCAACGGACATCAAACAGCAGCCCAACGGCGAATGGGCCGTGTCAACCGAACAGGGCACCATCACCTGTGAGCACGTTGTCAACGCCGGCGGCACCTATGCCCGGCAGATGGGGGAATGGTCGGGTCTGACGCTGCCCATGACCTCCATGACCCATCATTATCTGGTGACCGATACCGTTCCGGAATTCCAACAGCTTGAAAGCGAACTTCCGGTCATCCGTGATGATGCCAAGGTTTCCGGGTACATCCGCATGGAACAGAAATCCGGCTTGATCGGGATTTATGAGAAGACCAACCCCAATGCTGTCTGGATCGATCACTGCCCTTGGGAAGCTGAAAACGAGCTGTTTGAAGCGGATTATGACCGCATCATGCCCTGGCTCGAAAACGCGATGGAGCGCATGCCGGTCTTGGCAGAGCTGGGCATCAAGCGCGAAGTCCACGGAGCGATTTCCCATCCCCCAGATGGCAACCCACTGATTGGACCGGTCGCGGGGGCAAAGAACTACTGGTGCTGCTGCGGTACGCAAATCGGCATCGGTT
>JBMTIF010000520.1:0-2126 GCA_049437045.1 Alphaproteobacteria bacterium
ATGTGTCCAGTCTTTTGCCTTTAGGTTCATGCCCCAAAGATCATTATAGAAAAAGCCGAGCGCAAAGATGCGCCCGGCCCACGTTTCATGCGTCAGATCAGTTGTCTTCCGCGAGGAACCACTGGGTCGCCCGATAGGGATAGGCCCGGTAATATTCGTAAGAAGACGTCTGGAATTCAGGCACGTTCCTTAGGCCGTTGCGCACAACAATCGGAGACGGCGCGATGACGGTGCCGATAAACAGCTGATTGTCAGTGAAGGCTTTGGCGATTGCTTCGCCCGCCGCCGATGCTTCTGCCGAGCCTGGAGCCGAGGATTGCAGCGTAGCCACGTTTTCTATCAGCGCGTCGACCCATGCCGGAGGCTCGATGCCCGCAGTGCCGTTGCTATCGATATACTCGGCCCATTTCATGCCAGTGCGGTGCCCGAAATAGGAACCGAACGGCGGCACGAGGCCTTCATTGGTGCCGAGAGCGATCGCCAAAGGCTCACCCTTCCACCAAGCTAAAACATCAAGCTCATTGGCGGATTGCGCGGCACGGTATTCGTCCGGGGTAACTTCCTTGACGGTGGTTTCGACGCCAACATTGGTCCAGTGCTGGGCAATCATCTCCAGCAGGTCGCCAGAAATGCCCTGCGTGGCGAACTGGATGTTTAGCACGATATCGTCGCCATTTGGCAACTCGCGCACCCCGTCGCCATCGGCGTCAACCATGCCAAGCCTGTCCAGCGTGGCTTTAGCACCCTCAACGTCAAACGCGGTGCCAACTTTGCCATAAGCGGCTGCGAAGTCAGGTAGCGGAGAGAAGCCTGTATAGGCCATCGGCTCGCCCTGACCGAAAAAGACCACTTCGTTCAATTCTTCACGGTTGATCGCGGAGGACATCGCCTTGCGAAACTCGGGGTTCGAGAAAAGCGCGCGCTTGGCCTCATCATTCGAAGTCACGTTGAAGGACAGTGTAGGGATCGCGACCGTTGGCTTCAGCTGGACCGTATAACCACCTTTTTCCTGATTTTCCAGTAGAATAGGAGCGTTCGGAAGTTGCAATGACTGCGCCTTGTAATCCACTTCGCCGTTGATCAGGGCGAGAATACGAACTTCGGAATCGTTCTTATAAAGCTCATCCTGACGGCTTATGTAGGGCAGTTGCTGGCCCGTGGTGTCGACCTGGTGAAAATAGGGGTTCGCTACCAATCTGCGGCCTTCGGTTGTGTCCGCCACGTAGATATGCGATTCGAGCGTGGGCTGAGTAGCATATGGCAACCTTGCTGCCTTTGCTGGATCACGAAGCATGGGAGAGGGCGTGTCGGTCCAGTCGGAAGCACCGAAATAGTAATTTATCGCCTCATAGCCGCTTTCAAAACCGAACTCTGCCGCCTTGGCATCCGCATCTGTGTTCAGTTCTGGGTGGAACTGGCCAAGAAAATGCGAAGGCTGGAAGGGCTGGGCAAAGCTGGTGGCAAAATGCACTAAGAGGCCCGGCTTTGGTGCGGCGAGGACAAATTGAAAGGTCTGTTCGTCAATGATTTTGATCTGGATCGGCTCACCACCGGCCAGTACATAATCAGCGGCCTCCTTGCGGATGTTGGTATCCAGTGACAAGTTTTCCAACCAAAAGCGCACGTCCTCTGAGGTGAACGGCGCGCCGTCCGACCATTTGTGGCCTTTGCGCAGGGTCATAGTCAGCTCGGTGAAGTCAGCGTTCCATTCCCAGGCCTTAGCAACATTCGGAACGATGGTGGTAAGGTCGTCCGAGTAGCGCACGAGGTTCACGTGGCGTATGGACAGAAAGTCGGAGGTGCCCGCTTCGGTATTGTTGGACAGCGCGTCAAACGTGCCCCCATAGGTCCCGATTATGTCATACGGTGCTACGACGAGCGGCTCCATCGGCAAGCGATCTGCGAGGGCAGGCAAACTTGGGTTGCCCTGGATCTCGGCATTCAGAGCCTCTATTTCTGGGTTGCTGCTGAATTCCATAGAGCAGTTGGCCGCCGCTTCGAATTCTGCCAACTCATATTGCTGCGGGTAAGCACCGCTTGCTACACCCATGGGGTCGGCTACGGTGACGGGAGGGCAGGTTGCAAATGCAGCGTTTCCAAACATAGCCATTGCTGTGCAGCTTAGT
>JBMTIF010000521.1:0-2125 GCA_049437045.1 Alphaproteobacteria bacterium
CTCAAAAACATTATTGGACAACTAGACAATCGTGTTCAGACCATGATGACAACAGCCAGCAAAACACCTAGGAACCCGCCGTGGAACGACATGCCCCCATCCCACACCGCCAGCCAGGCCATTGGGTCGGACAGATAGCGTTCTGGGTCTTGCTGGAAGCCATAAAACAGCACCGATCCAATACGACCACCTGCAACCACACCGATAATGATCCAGAGGAACAGATCATCCATCGCCCGCATTTCAACTGTCCGCGTGCGTTTGAGGTTTGCTCGAACCCAAAAATATCCAAGGATGAGGCCCGCGATATAAGCCAGCGAGTACCAGCGGATCGGAATGGGCCCGATGGAGACAAGCACGGGGTCGATTTGGGGGAAGGGTATCTCGGCCAATAGGGGCAAAGCCCAGCCAGACATGAATTCCATTGATTTCTCTCAGGGCTGAAATGCGTGTTTGTACTCTTCTATGTCGAGGCTGTGGCGAGCGGAAGGCATCATGCTATATGAAAGGTATGAACGCACTTTTGTGAGGACAGCCGACATGCAGACCCAATACCGCCTTTTCGACGATCTCGCTCGCCTTGCCAATGGCGCCGCAGGAACGCTGGCCGGTGCACGCAGCGAGGTTGAAACACTGGTCAAGCAGCGCATGGAATCTGTTCTCGCCGACATGGACGTTGTCCCGCGAGAGGAATTTGAAGTGGTGCGTGAGATGGCGCGTACTGCGCGTGAAGAGAACGAAGAACTGAAAAAGCGCCTCGACGCACTCGAAGCGAAACTGGCGGAAAAATAAGGCACCTTGGTCGCCCATGAATTGACGAGATTTCCACGTCGTATTTTACGTTTATCCCCAAGCATATTTTGAAATCATTAGATTTTTTAGCAACACTCCACAGCGCCTTTCTCAAAATTTTTCCCCCAGCGGTCTGGACAGCGACTCGGTGATTTGAGATACAGGAACGGAATTTAGTCGCATAATACGAGTCTGAACCGGGCACGTATTCGTGGAAAATCAGCCAAGGTGACAAGAAGCACCGCTGTTATCCACAGGTGTGGAAAAGCCTTCGGGCCAGAAACAAACGAGAGAAGTTGGGGAGCAAAATCGATGGCGTTTTCACGCATGGATTTCGCACGTGAAGAAATCCTGAACCCGATCGATGCACTCGAAGACATGCTCTCTGACGAAAGCGACTGGTCCATTGCCCGCCCTAGTGAAGCCGAACTCGTCATTGCCTGCCCCGGTCAGTGGGCCACCTATCAGCTGCATTGCTTCTGGCAAGGCGACGTGCAGGCGCTGCACACGACCTGCATGCTGGAAATGCGCGCACCAGCGCGGCTGAATCAGGAAATCAACACCCTACTGGCCGAGGTTAATTCGCGGCTTTGGGTTGGTCATTTCGAGCTTTCGCGCGAGGAATCCTCCCTGATGTTCCGCCATACCCTGCTGCTGCGTGGTATCGGTGGCGTAAGTCATGAGCAGATTGAAGATCTGGTCGATGTGGCCGTGGGTGAATGCGACCGCTTTTATCCAGCGTTCCAGTTTGTCATCTGGGGCGGTCGAAACCCCGAAGACGCGCTTGCCGCCTCTTTGCTGGAAACCCAGGGCGAAGCTTAAGGGCTTTTCCCACCGTCATTCGTCTGGCATGTCCTGATGCATGACTGATTTATCTGCTTTTAGCTCTGAAAAGCCTCTGATCCTTGCCGGGTGCGGGAACATGGGCGGTGCTCTTCTGAACGGTTGGCTTGCTTCGGGCCTGTCTCCGGATGCTGTGTTCATCGTGGATCCCGTCATGGCGGAAGCGGGTTCTGCGCCTGCTGGTGTGCGCTGTTTTGGTCGTGTGGAAGACCTGCCAGACTGTGCGCCGGCCATGGTCATGCTGGCGGTCAAACCACAGATCATGGAGGGCGTTGCTGCTGGATACATCGACCGTGTCCGGTCCTCCGGCGCAGCAGTGATTTCCATCGCTGCCGGGGTTGGCATGGCGTCCTATGAAGGGTGGTTTGGATCCGAAACCCCCATTATCCGCGTGATGCCCAATACCCCATCGGCTGTTGGTGCGGGGATGAGCCTGCTGCTGAAAAACGAAGCGGTTGGTGAGGACCTCGCAGCCTTGAGCGAAGTCATG
>JBMTIF010000522.1:0-2122 GCA_049437045.1 Alphaproteobacteria bacterium
TTTGCGCTGGATCGGCGCATGGGGCAGCGGTGGGCGCTGCCGCTGAATGTTTTCATGCTACTGGGCATGATTGCCTTGCTGATCCTTCAGAAAGACCTCGGCCAATCCGTTCTGTTCGCCTCCGTATGGAGCATCCAGCTCTTCCTGGCGGGTTATCCGTTGGTCTGGATGTTCGGGCTGGCGGGAACTGGAATTGTGGGAATGTTCGGTGCCTACAACTTCATGCCGCACGTACGCCGCCGTATCGATGGCTTCTATGATGTCGATGGCGATCGCTATCAGATCAACCGTGCCGCTCAAGCGTTCAACGATGGCGGTTGGCTGGGGGTTGGCCCCGGCGAGGGCAAGGTCAAAAACGCCATTCCCGATGTTCACAATGATTTCATCTTCTCCGTGCTGGGCGAAGAATTTGGCCTGATGGCCTGTATTGGTGTTTTGCTGGTTTATACCCTGCTGGTTCTTCGTGGGATCGGGCAAGCGGTTCGGTTTGACAGCCTTTTCACCTCGCTGGTCGCGCTTGGCATCGTTTGTCAGCTGGGTTTGCAAGCTTTGATCAACATGGCGTCAACTTTGGCGTTGATACCGACCAAGGGCATGACCTTGCCTTTCCTCAGTTACGGCGGATCCTCGCTGCTGGCGCTGGCCCTATCCATGGGGATTTTCCTCGCTGTTACCCGGCGACGACCCCGGCAAGAGAGCTTCTTATGAGCCTGATCGTTTTGGCCGCCGGTGGTACGGGCGGCCATGTCTTTCCAGCTATGGCGCTTGCCCGTGAGTTGACCGCTCGCGGGCATGATTTGCATTTGCTGACCGATGCACGCGGGGTGCAGTACGCCAAGGATTTTGACCCCGATCAGATCACCGTCATCGCAGCCGGAGGACTGGTTTCCGGCGCGCCGCACAAGCGGGTTGGAGGCTTGCTCCGGCTGGTACGCGGCTACATGCAGGCGCGCGGCCATCTGGCGCGGTGGAAGCCCGGTGCCGTGGTGGGGTTTGGCGGTTTTCCTTCCGCCCCGCCCATGCTCGCCGCACAGCACCTGAAGATCCCGACACTGCTGCATGAGCAAAACGGCGTCATGGGGCGCGCCAATGAGTTTGTCTCACGGTCGGTAAAGCAGATTTCGACGGCCTTCCCCAAGGTCGAAGGCATTCCGTCCGCCGTGCGTGACAAGGTGCACACGGTCGGCAACCCCATCCGTTCTGACATCGTGGCCGTGGGGGAGCAGCCCTTTCCGGCAGTTAAGGACAAAATCAATATCCTCGTGTTCGGTGGATCGCAGGGTGCTGCCGTGTTCTCCAGACTGATCCCTGACGCTTTGGCCCTGCTGTCAGAAAGCCAGCGTCGGAACATCCACCTCGTGGTGCAAATTCGCGATGAGAACCGAGCGGAAACCGAACCAAAGCTCAAGGCGCTTGGTCTGGGTGGGCTGGAGATTGCCCCGTTCTTCGCAGACATGCCCGACCGCCTCGCCGCCGCGCATCTGGTCATCAGTCGCTCCGGCGCAACGACCGTCCATGAAATCGCCGCAGCCGGTCGGCCCGCTATCTTTGTTCCGCTAGCGCTGCACAAGGACGACCAGCAAGCCAAGAATGCGCGCTTGCTGACGGACAGCGGCGCCGCCGTTCTTGTCCGGGAAGGACCGGATGCAGCGCATGATTCTGCCTCGCATTTGACAAATATTCTAGATAATCCCTCCTCCTTGTCAGACATGGCTTCGCTTGCCCGCTCAAATGCCCTATTGGGGGCAGCTGAAAAGCTTGCTGATATGGTTGAGCAGGAGATTTAAGCGCTATGGCATCATTGAACACTTCGATCCGGCACATGCCTCTGGATACGGGCGTTTTCCACTTCGTCGGGATCGGCGGTATCGGGATGTCAGGCATTGCCGAGGTTCTGAAGAATCTGGACTATGAGGTTCAGGGCTCAGACATTGGTGAGAGCGCCAACGTCAAGCGTCTGCGTGAACTGGGCATCGAAGTGAAGATTGGCCATGAGGCTGAGCACGTCGAGAATGCTGCCGTTCTGGTTGTTTCTTCAGCGATCAAGCCCGACAATCCGGAATTGCTGGCCGCTCGTGCGCTTTCTCTGCGAGGCCACCGGCGTGCCATTCTGAATCGAATC
>JBMTIF010000523.1:0-2082 GCA_049437045.1 Alphaproteobacteria bacterium
GGTCAGTACAGGGCGCACCGTATCAATAAGCTCCTCAACCGCGAACGCTGGGGTTTCCCGGTCGACTTGCACCACAATATTCGCCTGTGGCGCTTCCTTCTTGGCAGCCTCAGCTGTTCGCAACGCCTTATCGAGGGGGAGCTTGTTTTTGTTGTAGTAGATATCGCCGCGCTCATCCACAGCAAAAATGATGGTGCCGCGCTCACACACCTCCGTTGTTGTAGCCTGAGGCTTGAATATCTCAACCCCAGGCTCCTTCACAAAAGAAGAGGTCACGATGAAGAAGATCAGCATGATGAACACGACGTCCAACATGGGGGTCAAATCGATCTGGCTTCCATCCTGCTGGGAAGCCTGACTAGGCCGACTGGCCTGATCGCGCATACTCATTACTAGCCCCTCACTTCGCGCTCGCCCAGCTGACTGAACCGACACCAGCTTCGCGCGCGGCGTCCGCCACATCAACCACGATGCCCGCCTCGGCACCTTTCTCAACCTTTATGGTGACCGGCGCCTCGGGGTCCTCCGCCAGCATGCGCTGGATATTGGCTCGGACAGCGCGTATATCAACGCGACGATTTTCCATCCAGATTTGATTGTCTGCCGCAACCTCAACCAGAACGCTGACAGAGTCATTGGGATCTGTCTGCTGATTATCGTCAGGCCGGTTGATTTCAACACCCGCTTCTTTGATGAACGACGCGACCACGATAAAGAAAATCAGCATGATGAAGACCACGTCCAGCATCGGAGTCAAATCAATCTCCGCGCCGTCGTCTTCCTGCTGTCTCGCTAACTTGCGCATGAATGCCTACCCTCTGTACGCCCGATCAATGATCGGACGTCAATTGATCCTCTAAAAGCTGCTGTTCGCGGCCCGCCACTCGCTGCAAATAAGTATTTGCGAACAAGCCGGAGAGTGCCGCCACCATGCCCGCCATCGTCGGAATAGTTGATTTTTCAACACCACCAGCCATGGATTTGGCATCGCCGCCACCGGTGACGGCCATGACGTTGAACACTTCAATCATGCCCGTCACGGTGCCCAACAGGCCCAGCAATGGGCAAAGGGCTACACAGGTGGAGATAACATTCATGTTGTCGTTAATGAGTTCTCGACTGGTTGAAAGCAGCCGCATCCGTATCTGTTTGGCGTTCCAGGATTTGCGTTCAGACCGCCCCTCCCAACGGGCTATGAATTGAGCGCGATCGGCCTTCCAGCTTGCAGAGAAATACCACAAGCGCTCAAAAATAAGCGTCCACATGAAGAACACCAACACGGCAATCAGCCACAACACATTTCCGCCTTTGTCCATGAAGGCGAAGATGGTTTCAAATATTCCAGGCATGCGTCAGTCCTCTACAACCCGCGCCTAACGGCTGTGCTCTCGCTCTGCGTGCTCAGCGACAATGCCTGTGGCCTGCTCGTTAAGGACATGAATAATACGCTGGGCTCTGCCATTCACGATGGTATGCAGAAGCACCGTCGGAATTGCGACCAAGAGACCCAGTACGGTGGTTACCAGAGCGCTTGAAATACCGCCCGCCATCGCTTTGGGATCACCCGCACCGAAGATGGTAATCGCCTGGAAGGTAATAATCATACCGGTCACTGTACCCAGAAGCCCCATGAGCGGAGCCACCGCGGCGATGATCTTCAAGAGCGTCAGACCAGCTTCCAGCTTGGGCGTCTCACGGAGCACCCCTTCGGCCATCTTCAACTCAAGAGTTACTGGATCCATGTTAGGCGCAACCTCGTGAATCTTGAGCACACGTCCAAGTGGGTTGTCGGGATTCGCCTTCGAAGACTTAAGCTGCGAGCTGACTTTGGCACCGACTGTGGTCAATACCAGCACGCGGTAAATCGCCAGCAGGAACGCAAACGCGCCCACAGCCGTAATCGCATACCCTACGTAACCACCCTGATGCCAGCGCTCGGCCAATGTCGGGCTGTCGATAATGGCGGCGAGGAAAGAACCACCGGTAGGTCCGGTTGGGTCAATCCCAAACTGATGCAACCCTCCGCTCGCGCCCGCCAATTCCGACGCTTGAGAACCAAATCCGCCACCCGGCTGTCTTGGA
>JBMTIF010000524.1:0-2114 GCA_049437045.1 Alphaproteobacteria bacterium
GTTATCGAAGCCAGCGAGGCAAAAGCTGGCGTCAGTCGAACTTTGGCGATGAGCCTATTGCGCACCTCCGAACGTATCGGCAGCGTTATCGGCCCGGTGCTGATCGCTACCATGCTGATCTACTTCGACTTTACGACGACTGTCGGTGTGACGGGTGTCCTCATTCTGGTTTGCGGCCTCGCCATGTTTGGACTGACAATGGTGCTTCGCTGGCGTTAGTTGCTAGCCCAACTTCAGTCCTCATTCCTAGCAGATGACCAGCCTCTGCGAAGAGGTCCAACCCAAATACTCTACGGGACCAGCCTAAATCTGGCGGCCCCTAGGGATCGCCCTCGAAAGAAACAGATCAGCACCCGACTTGTGACCCAAGCGCATGCAGATTGCATGAGTTGTGCGAATGGAAAGGTTGCGGTCAAACGTTGCACCGGCATCAGAAACTTTTTCGTTCCAGTCAATCTTGGACAGGACGGGGATGAGGTGCTCGACAGCGAAAGCTTCGGAACCTTGAAATTCCACCCGAATTTGATCACGCTCCATCTTCAGCGAGCAGTTTTCCATCTGAAATCTCCAAAAAAGCGAATTATGGTTTGCTCTTACTCCTAATGCTTTTTGACTGTCAAACATTTGCAATTACGCTTAGTCGATGTTTATTAGTTTTTGATTGATGCCGGGATCCGTTGGTTTTCACACATACTTGGCGACCAAAAATTTTGCATAAATCGCGACGCAGGGGACAGTTCATGCCTTGCATCGCTTTTTCGACGTGCTTTGTGCACAATTCACGACCTTCAAAACGCATTAGTTCTTAATCGTCACCCCGCCAAAAAGCATTAGAAAACCAGCTTGTTCCTTTACAAGAATGAGGGCAAGGAACGGATCTCTGTGCTGGGCCGCTGTCCAGAGAACCGTTGACGGAGCTTGAGGCTTGAACGATGGAAAGGGAATGGAACCTTTTGTTTACAGTCCGCCCCCGGATGGCCCTTTGCCTGTTCTGTTCGAGGATGAATGGCTGCTGGCCCTGAACAAGCCTGAAGGTCTGCTGAGTGTACCGGGACGGCTGGCAGAACACCGCGACAGCCTCTATACCCGCGTTCTGGAACACCACCCGGATGCCATGGTTGTTCATCGGCTCGATCTGGCGACTTCCGGGGTGATGGTCATGGCCAAGTCCCTCAGGGCAAACCGAGCCTTGTCGCGGTTGTTCCAGCTCAGGCAGGTCGACAAGACCTATGAGGCCATCATTGAAGGACAACCCGAGCTTCGACAAGGTTGTGTGGACCTCCCCCTGATCTGTGATTGGCCCAATCGTCCGCGTCAAATCGTCGATCATGACATCGGCAAGCCGTCGCAGACCGAATGGCACGCGCTCGGCGCGCAGAGTGTTCAAGGTCTGCCTGGGATGCGTGTTCGACTGCGTCCATTAACGGGTCGATCACACCAATTGCGGGTCCATATGGCCGAGATAGGCCATCCTATTTTTGGCGATCGGTTCTATGCCACGGCTCAGGGAGCCGCCGCCAGTCCGCGTCTGCTGCTTCACGCTCAAACGCTGGAGTTCGCCCATCCAGAGGATCAACGTCCGCTTCGGTTTGAAGCCCCCTGCCCGTTCTGAGACCCTAAATGGCGTGGCGCTGCCCCACGATGGCCCCACGACTGTTTCGGATGGGCTTGAGAGCCACAGATGCCAATGCCTGCTGCTCCTCATCCGTCAGTAGCCCCAGACGTGTGAGTACAGCAAACAGCGCGGCGTCCTGAATTTCTGACACACCATCCAGGGTCTTGAGCGTCATACCCCACCCCCGGTCGCGAATCACAACGGCGTAGTAGCCATCGGCACCACCCTTGGCGATGATACGGCCGCCAGTCTCCTGAGCCAGCGCCACACTGAAATGCCCCGTCCCGGCCAGATACCAAGGATGTGCAGCAATCGCGTTGAGCAACCGCGTTTGAGCCTGACCGCGACCAGTTGCAAGGTCCGGTCGACTGTAGGTCGACAGCGCGCGCGCCATGTCGATCATGGGTAAAGCCGGTGTGGGTAAGGCACAGCCATCGATACCCCACAAAACGTCTGCTTCCGCCGCGCCGCTGAGTTCCAGCAGATTGCGGGCATAGAG
>JBMTIF010000525.1:0-2106 GCA_049437045.1 Alphaproteobacteria bacterium
CTTCGCCATCGATGGCGAAGGCTGGCTGCATACTGGCGATCTGGGCATGATGGACGCCAAGGGGTTCCTGCGGGTGACTGGCCGCGTGAAGGACATGATTATCCGCGGAGGTGAAAACCATTTCCCAGCCGAAATCGAGGCGGTGCTTGTGACCCATTCGCAAGTCGCTCAGGTGGCTGTGGTCGGCCTGCCGGATGAGAAATGGGGAGAGGTGATCGCGGCCTTCATCCTGTCCGACCAACCGCTGGACGTGGCCGATTTGCGAACCCACTGCCGGGCGCATATGTCCGCTCAGAAAACGCCATCAGTCTGGGTGCATGTGCCGGACTTCCCTCTGACAGGCTCCGGCAAAGTGCAGAAATTCGCCATTCGTGATAAGTTCCTCTCAGGTAACTTCGGAAAGGTCTTGTAATGAGTGTGCGAATTGAAAAGGACGGACCCGTCTGGATCGTTATCCATTCCCGCCCAGAGGCCCGCAATGCCATGGACCCAACAAGCGCCAAGGCACTCTTTGAGGCGTTCCAGTCGTTTGACGCGGACGATACCGCTAGCGTTGCTGTGTTCTGGGGCGAAGGCGGTGCCTTTTGTGCCGGGTGGGATTTGAAGCATGCGGCGTCTCTTGCAGGAGCCGAGGCGCTTGATCCGTTCGACTTTCCGGATGAAGGCGAGCCTCCTATGGCGGCAATGGGACCAAGTCGGCTTGAATTATCTAAACCAGTTATTGCGGCCATATCGGGTCCAGCAGTTGCTGGTGGTATGGAACTGGCGCTTTGGTGCGATATAAGGGTGATGGACGAGACCGCCTTCATGGGGGTCTACTGCCGTCGTTGGGGCATTCCATTGATCGACGGCGGAACGGTTCGCTTGCCGCGTCTAGTCGGTGAAGGTCGCGCCATGGACCTGATCCTGACTGGCCGTCGTGTGGATGCAGAAGAGGCTCTGCAGATTGGCCTGTGCGAATACGTCGTGCCTGAAGGCGACGCGCGTGCCAAGGCCGAAGCCCTGGCTCATGACATCGCTCGTTTTCCACAAAGCTGCATGCGCGCAGATAGACGCTCAGTGCGGGCCCAGCATGGGCTCTCGATGCGCGAAGCGCTACGGCAGGAATGGCGTGGCAGCAAAGCCGAGGTTACCAAAGGCATCAAAGGCGCAGCCCGCTTCACCAGCGGCAAGGGTCGAGGGGGCGATTTCAGCGATGTATGAACTTGCCCTCACCACGTCCCATTCCCCCGCCCAGTCCGACATCGAGGTTCGAGAGATCACTATCGGAGAGTTACTTCACGAGGTCGCCGCGGCGCGAGCGGATGCAGAGGCCTTGGTCGAAATCCGTCAGGACGGATCTATGGGGCGGTGTTGGACCTATTCCGAACTGCTGGCCGACGCCGAGCGGCTGGCCATGGCGCTCTCCACTCGGTTTGCACCCGGCGAACGGGTGGCCATCTGGTCGCCCAATAGCCCTGAATGGGTCCTGATGGAATATGCTTGCGCGTTATCCGGGCTGGTTCTGGTGACTGCAAACCCAGCTTTTCAGACACGCGAACTTGCCTATGTGCTGGAGCAATCCGGTGCAGTTGCTCTGTTCCTTGTCGAAGAATTCCGCGGCAACCCCATGAGCCAGATTGGGGCTGAGGTTGCAGAGAGCATTGCATCGGTGCGAGAAGTCACGGACATGGAAACCGCCGCACTTTACGCGGAAGGGGTCCGCTCGCCTGCTTTATCCAGAGAAACCCCAGGCAACGCGGCGATGATCCAATATACCTCCGGCACCACCGGTTTTCCCAAAGGCGCTGTGCTAAGCCATCGAGGGCTGGTCAACAATGCGCGCTTCTACGCATCCCGCTGCCGCGTGACCGAGGCGACCACCTGGGTCAACATCATGCCGATGTTTCACACCTCGGGTTGCGGGATGGTTACGCTTGGATGTCTTCAGGCGGGGTGCCGAATGGTACTGGTCAGCCTTTTTGATCCGGATGAGGTGCTTGACCAGTTGGAAGCGAACGGGGCGGACATCATCCTTGGCGTGCCGACCATGGTGGTGGCCTTGCTCGAAGCACAAGAGGCGCGTCCTCGAGACCTGTCGGCCCTGAAGCTTGTTAGCTGCGGCGG
>JBMTIF010000526.1:0-2096 GCA_049437045.1 Alphaproteobacteria bacterium
GCGCTTTGTGCGACATAGGCGATCCGGACGCCCCGCAGTTTGCGCAGTGTGGTCTCCGACTGTTCAGTAAGTTCCTGTCCGTCAAAGCGAATCGTGCCGCCACGGATGCGGCATCCGGGCCGAACAAAGTTCATCGCAGCGAGACCGAGCGTGGATTTTCCTGCGCCGGATTCCCCGATCAGACCAAGGACCTCTCCCCGATCGAGGTCGAGATCAAGTCCTTTGATGATTTCATGCCAGACCTCATCGCTTTCGCCATCGATCTCAAGGTTACGGATTTCTAGCAGTCGATCACTCATTAGCTCATACGCGATGATGCGCTCTTAATGCCCATCCTTGAGGCCGCTGGACTTGTGAAGGAACCAGTCCACCAGGAAGTTGACGCCGAGCGTCAGAATCGCAATTGCAATTGCCGGCAGGACGGGGGTGATATCTCCATAAGTGATGAGCACGGCGTTTTCCCGAACCATGGATCCCCAGTCTGCCGTGGGCGGCTGAATCCCCAGTCCAAGAAAACTGAGCGCGGCAATCATCAGGAAGACAAAACAAAACCGCAGGCCAAACTCTGCCATCAGCGGCGCCGTAATATTGGGCAGAATCTCGCGAATGCACAGCCAGAAAATCCGTTCTCCCCGAAGCCTTGCTGCCTCAAAGTAATCCAGCACGACGACGTTCAGGCTGACTGCGCGGGTCACGCGAAAAATTCGAGTGGCATCCAGTGTGGCAATCACGATGACCAGGGTCGGAATCGAGGTGCCGAAAATGGCCAGCAGCATCAATGCAAAAATAAGCTGAGGAATAGCCATCAGCACATCCACAATCCGGCTGGAGATCTGATCGAGCCAGCCGCCATAAATCGCCGCGAGCAGGCCGGTTAGGCCGCCGATCAGAAAAGCGAGACAGGTGGTAATAAAGGCGATGCCAACGGTATTGCGGGCGCCGAAGAGGAGTCGCGTCAGCATGTCCCGGACAAGACCGTCTGTGCCGAGAATGAATTTCTCCCCCCAGACGTCAAACTCGGGACCCACGATCTCGGTTTCGCCGTATGGGGTCAGAATCGGGGCAAATATTGCTACGAAGCCATAAACCAAAATCACCAGGATTCCAAACTTGGCCGTAAGCGGCGCTTTAATAACCTCTCGTAACGCGCTTTGTAGACGCGTGCGCCGTGGCCGATTGATTTTCGGGTCCCGCGAAGTGGTTTCTGCGCCAGTCATTTTGGATGCAGGAGCCGAGGGTTGGTACAGATCGAGACGATGTCGGCGGTGAGATTTAACAGGATATAGGTGCCGGCAAAGATCATGGCGCAAGCCTGGACAACGGGAATGTCACGGTTCGAAACGGAATCAACCATTAACTGACCGAGCCCTGGATAGATGAATACAACCTCTACAACAACCACGCCCACAACCAGATAAGCAAGACTGATTGCAATAATATTTGCGATGGGCGCCCATGCGTTAGGTAGAGCGTGTTTAACGATGACCCGCAATTTTGGCATTCCCTTGAGATGTGCCATTTCTATGTATGCGCTTGCCAGCAGATTAATGATGGAGGCACGAACCATCCTCATCATGTAGGCGAGAATGACAGCCATCAAAGTGATGGCCGGGAGAGTCGCCTGGTGCAGTTTTTCGATAAACGGTGAGTTGACGTCAATAATAGAAAGACTTGGGAACCAGCCAAGTGTTACGGAGAAGTATAGTATCAGCAGATACGCTGTCAGTAATTCAGGTGCTGATAGAGCGCCCAAGGTGAGTACTTTCACTGATCGGTCGTAGATACTGTTTCGGTAAAGGGCTGCCAGAACTCCCAGAATCAACGCCAGCGGGACTGATATTGAGGCCGCTGTCAGTGCGAGAAAGAGGGTGTTGGAGAGGCGAAAGGTAATTAACTCTGCAATGTCCCGTCGGTTGGCAAGTGAAGTGCCAAGATCGCCTTGCATAACGCCCGCCCACCAGTCGATGTAGCGAATATGGGCAGGTCGGTCCAGACCTAATTCATGACGCAAGGCTGCGACATTTTCAGGGCTTGCGCCCTGACCGAGCAGCGCTTCTGCAATGTCTCCTGGCAGGAACTCAACCCCTACGAAAATA
>JBMTIF010000527.1:0-2094 GCA_049437045.1 Alphaproteobacteria bacterium
CGCATTCGCTTCGATCAGCGCCAGACCTTCTTCGGACAGCACGCTAACATCCGCAAGCTGGCGATCAATAACAGCAAGTTGCTCGATGCTGGACGGAGCACCTGTGCGCTGTGCACGACGGTCCGTGCGGTTGCGGCGACCTCGACCCGTTTCTTCGGCAGCGGCCATGGAAACATTCCCTTGTTTGGATACGATCTCACTGTATTGGGTCGGTCCGCGATGCGGTACTATTCCACTTCCGCCCCCGTCTACCGCTAACCCGCCCTGAACGGTTCATGGGATGAGGTTGAGCAGGGATTCGAGCGTATTTGCGTCTCGCCACGCGGTTTCAGCCTTTATCCTTACCGCTTTGGGCGATTTGAGCCGAAGGCCGGATTTGCGTCGTTTAGAGGCTTCGACGCCCTCACATTCGATTTCCAGCACCAACCCCGCTTTGATGGAACGAACAGGTCCAAAGCGTTCCAAAGTGTTTTCGCGTGCATAAGCATTGATTTGCGCCAACTCTTCGGGTGTCAGGTCGCCGGGTGAGACTTTTCCGATGGGGATCAGATTGCCGTCAGTGTCCTTGTCGGTCACTGCGCCAAGTGTGAATTCAGTCAGTGCCGCACTAGCCCCGCCGCTGGCCCGTTGAACGTAGAGCAAAACAGCCTGAAACCGCACAGCCTCTCGGGGCCATTTCAGCCAGTCATCTTGAGTTCGACCAGCGGTATAGGCGCGATCTCCCAACTTGAGGACAAGCCCCTCAGCACCGTCGATGTCGCCAATGCGCTGATGCAGGCTCGCGAGATTTTCCAGCGGCAGAGTGGGCGATAGCACCAGTCCGTTTTTGTGCGCAAAAGCCTCCAGCCGCGCTCGCCGCTCGACCAGCGCAAATTCGCGCACATCTTCGCCTTTGTGCCCAAGCATGTCGAAAAAACGCACAGTCGCAGGAAGATCATGGAGCAGCGCAGCTGTAACGGTTTTTCGCCGCATGCGCCGCGCGAGGTCTTCGGCCGTGGCAGGTTTCCCGTCGCGATGGAGCATAAGCTGCCCATCCAGAACAGCGTCGTCGCTCAAAGGCTGGGTCACGTCTGGGAATACAGCACTCAGGTCGTCACCCTCACTGGAATAGAGCCGCACTTTGCCTTTGGCCTGCACCCACTGCACCCGAGCGCCGGTCCATTTGTATTCGGCGATCAGGTTGGCTGCTTGCGGCTCCGGATTCCGAACCGTTGACCCGCGCATGAAAGGGCGAAAAGTCGGAAAACCGCTGGTTTCCGGGCGTGTTCCACGTCCTTCGGCCCAGTCCAGAAGGGCCTGATAGGGCGGTTGGACGGCATGCCAGACTTCTTCGACCTGCTCGACTGTGATGGTCGTCGACAGGGCGGCAACCCCGGCTTTGATGACGCGGGAGGAAACACCGGTGCGCACGCCGCCACTGAGCAGACGCAGCAGGATATAGCGCGTGGACGGCTCACACGCGTCCAGCCAGCCCATGACAAGACGATCCATGTCGCCTTTTGTCGTTTCGGTCAGCGTTTCCGAGATTTCGGACAGGCTTGGGGGCTGACGGTTCGACCGGCTTTCGGGCCAGAGCAGTGAGACCGTTTCTGTCAAATCACCCACGTAATCCAGTGATTTATCCAGCAAGACCGGATCAACGCGCTCGCCCATCCATTCGCGCAACTTTGCCGGACGAATGACTCTTGGGGTCCAAGCCCCCGTCAAAGCCGCGAGGGCAAAACCGCGATCAGGGTCAGGGGTGAGGCGCAAGTAATCACGGACCAGCGCAATCTGATGCGCTGGGTTTGGCGTCACGGTCAACCGATCAATAAGGGCGGCGAAGGCTTTCACTCGTCCTCATCCTCCCGCCCGATCAAAGCCAGCGCCCGACCGCGCAAACCTTGCGTTTCGCAGAAGTAGATCAGCGCATCTTCGCGTCCGTGGGTGATCCAGATTTCCTCTGCGCCCGTGTCGAGGATGGTGCGCTGAAGGTCTGGCCAGTCGGCGTGGTCGGAGATGACAAGCGGCAATTCCGCGCCGGACTGGTGCGCTCGTTTGCGCAGACGCATCCAGCCCGAAGCCGCGCAGGTGAGCGGATCGGTCAGCGCCTCG
>JBMTIF010000528.1:0-2091 GCA_049437045.1 Alphaproteobacteria bacterium
CATCAACCTGAGCATCGGCGCAGGTGAAGTGCATGCGATCATGGGGCCAAATGGCTCGGGCAAGTCCACGACGGCAAATATCCTGTCGGGCAAGCCGGGTTATGAGGTCACCGCTGGCAGCGCGACGCTGGACGGCGAAGACCTGTTCGAAATGGAGCCTGAGGAGCGGGCGCACGCTGGCCTGTTTCAGGCGTTCCAGTACCCGGTCGAAATCCCCGGCGTACAGGCTTCGACGTTTCTGCAAACCGCCGTCAACGCCAAACGCAAAGTCGAAGGCCTGCCAGAGCTGGACGCTTTGGCCTTTGTGCGTGAACTGCGGGCCAAGGCCAAGCAGTTGGGCATTGGCAATGACATGCTGAAGCGTGCGGTGAATGTGGGCTTCTCGGGCGGTGAGAAAAAGCGGTTTGAGACGCTGCAGATGGCGCTTCTGGAGCCAAAACTTGCAGTGCTTGATGAGACTGATTCCGGGCTGGACGTTGATGCGCTGCGTGTCGTGGCTGAGGGCGTGAATGCCCTTCGTGCACCAGATCGGTCCTTCCTTGTCATTACGCATTACCAGCGTCTGTTGGACTACATCGTGCCAGACTACGTGCACATTCTCAGCGATGGCAAAATCGTCAAATCTGGCGACAAGTCACTCGCGTTGGAGGTTGAGCAGACTGGTTACGCGGAGTTTGAAGCGGCATGACGGACGTCTTTGGCGCAGAATTTCTGGATCGGTTACACAGCACCGGCGCGGTGAAGAATCAGGCGCCGTTTGAAGCCCTTCGGACCCAAGGTTTCCCAAACCGCCGGGTTGAAGCGTGGCGCTATACGGATCTGGCGAGCCAGTTGGCCCAGACCCTGACGCCTGCTGGTCTCAGGATCACTCAGGAGCAAAGCGGCCTGTTTGGCCCCAACCCATCGGTTGAGGCGGTTGACGGTGACGCGCTGAGCCTACTGAACGCAGCCGTGGGCGGAGAAGGGTTCCTGTTTGAAGTTCCAGCAGGGGCAAAGCTCAAGCCAGTGTTTGCGCGCTTTGGCCCTATGGTGGGCAGCGCGCTGGTCAACGCAACCAACCGCATCACCGTGGGCGAAGGCGCTCAAGCGGTTCTGGTGGAGCGTTGGGGTCAGACAGACGACAGCTGGATAAACAGCGACACGGCCATTGACGTGGCTGATGGCGGCCACCTGATTCGGGTAATTCTGGTTGAAGATGGCGGGCAGGGGACGCAAACGCATCGCACCTTTACCGCCTTGGGTGAAAATGCGCGCTATGATGCGCTGGTCGTCACGCTCGGCGGTGGTTTGCACCGGATTGAACAGCACGTCGACATCAACAAATCCGGCGCTCACGCAGGCCTGTCGGCGATTGTCCTCAAGAAAGGCAAAGAGCACAGCGATTTTGTCACCAACGTGCGCCATTTGGCTGAGGACACAACATCGGACCAACAAGTGCGAACCGTTGTCGATGACGAGGCAACGGCGGTCTTCCAAGGCGGCATTAAAGTGGCACAGGATAGCCAGCGGATTGAAGGCGACCAGCTTTCCCGGGCGCTGATGCTGTCAGACCGGGCGCAGGCTTTTACCAAGCCGGAACTGGAAATCTACGCGGACGACGTAAAGTGCAGCCACGGGGCGACTGTTGGGGATTTGGACGAAAATGCCCTGTTCTACATGCGGGCACGGGGGGTTGATGAAGCGGCGGCGCGGGCGTTGCTGATCCTTGCCTTTGCGCGGGAGCCGTTTGAAGCGCTCGAACTGCCGGCAGCCGTTGAAACAATGCTGGACGGAAAAATTCAGGAATGGCTGGGCGTGGCTGGTCGGTTTGAAGAGTTGGACCTCTGATGGCTTACGATGTTGCGGCAATACGCGCACAGTTTCCAACGCTGGAGCGCAAGGTTTACGGCGATAAGCCGCTGATTTTTTTGGACTCAGCAGCCTCGGCGCAGAAACCTCTGGCGGTGACTGATGCCATGAACGATTTCATGGCGACGACTTATTCCAACGTCCACCGGGGCATTCACGCGTTATCGCAAGAGGCGACGGATGCTTTTGAAGCTGTGCGGACCAAAGTCGCGGCCTTCATGAATGCAGACGAGCGCGAAGTGG
>JBMTIF010000529.1:0-2087 GCA_049437045.1 Alphaproteobacteria bacterium
GCTCAAGCCATCTGAAATCACGCCTTTAGCAACGGTGGGGCTGGCGGAAATCATGAATGAAGTTCTGCCTGCTTGCGTGGTAAATGTCATCCACGGCGCCGGTCCTAGCGTTGGAGATTCTCTGATCAACAATCCGGGGGTTGAGGGGATTTCTGTAACCGGCTCTCCTGCAACGGGGATGGCTGCGATGAAAGCCGCTTCGAACCAAATTCGGCACGTTCACCTCGAATTGGGGGGTAAGGCTCCGGTTATTGCCTTTGCCGATGCCGATATCCCTACGCTGGTCGAAACCATTCAGGGGGGTGCCTATTTCAACGCTGGGCAAGACTGCGCCCAGCCGTGCCGGATTATGGTTCAAGACAGTATCTATGAGCGCGTGGTTGAAGATACGGCAGCGGCTGTTGAAACCATAAAGCTGGGCACCCAGCACGACCCTGAAACCGAGATGGGGCCGCTGATCAGCGCAATCCAGCGAGAGCGCGTGGCAGGGTTTGTGGAGCGAGCACGAGGGTCAGCTGAAATCGCCTGTGGCGGGGCTGCACCGGATGGTGAGGGCTTCTTCTACCAGCCAACCGTGGTTGCAAACGTCGATAATGACGCTGAAATCGCCTGCTCTGAGGTTTTTGGTCCGGTTGTCACGATCTCCCGTTTTTCTGATGCGGATGAGGCGCTGCGGGTGGCTAATGCCTCACGTTACGGGCTCGCATCCTCTGTCTGGACCCGCGATGTCGGTCTGGCCATGAAGATGACCAGCCAACTCCGTTACGGCTTTACTTGGGTCAATACGCATGGGGTTGGTACACCGGAAATGCCTTGGGCCGCCATGAAGGGCTCTGGGACTGGATGCGATATGTCGGTTTACGCACTGGATGCTTACACCAGCGTCCGCCACGTGATGATTGCGCACTAGGATGGGACGGTTAGAAGGAAAATCCGCGCTGGTTACCGGCGGACGACAGGGCATCGGGCGCGGCATCGCGGATCGTTTTCACGCGGAGGGTGCGAAGGTCGCTTTGACTGGGCGTGGTGAACGCCCCGCGGACCTGCCTGCGCATTTCGAGTGGTATGGCTCAGACGTTTCTGATGCGGCTGCAGTGGTTGCTCTGGCGCACGAGTTTGGCTCGCTGGACATCCTGGTGAATAACGCAGGCGTTCAGATCGAAAAAACGGTGTTGGACACGACAGACAGCGACTGGGATCAGCTCATGGGGGCCAATGCCAAGGGGGTGTTTCTCATGTGCCGGGCTTTCATTCCGAAGATGTCACCGGGGGCATCGATCATCAACATCGGTTCGATTTCCGGCACCACAGCCGACCCGGGTTTGGCGCTCTACAACGCTTCCAAAGCCTTTGTTCACGGCCTGACTCGTTCGATTGCGGTTGACCACGGTCCGGCGGTTCGGTGCAATGCAATTTGTCCAGGCTGGATCATGACCGGCATGGCCGATGCTGCCTTTGCTGCGGCAGAACGGCCAGATGCGGCAAAAGCCGACGCGCTGGCCCGGCATCCTGCGGGACGGTTTGGCGAGCCATCGGACATAGCGGCGATGGCGACGTGGTTGGCTTCTGATGAATCCGCTTTTGCCACCGGTCAACTCTTTACCGTAGATGGCGGAATGACCGCCGCTTCACCACTCAATCCGGGGTTATTCTGATGGCTAAATTCGACAAAACCGCCGTACTGGGCGCCGGAGTCATTGGCGCAAGCTGGACGGCCCTGTTTTTGGCTTCGGGCAAGGATGTCTGCGTGTTTGACGTCTCTGAAACCGTTGAGGATGACGTAAATTCCTATGTAGAGAACGCGTGGTCGACGCTGGAGCAAATCGGTTTGGCGGTTGAAGGACGACGCGGTTCATTGTCGTTCGCTTCGACGCCAGAGGATGCCGTGCAGGACGCCGATTTCGTGCAGGAAAACGTGCCCGAGCGTCTGCCGGTCAAGCTTGATCTTTACCAGCGGATAGAGCCGCACCTGAAGCCAACTGCCGTTGTTTCCTCTTCAGCATCGGGGTTGATGGTCAAAGAGATGCAAGCGGGTTGGAAGAACCCGGCACGGTTCATCTTGGGGCATCCGTTCAGATCGGAAGAGC
>JBMTIF010000530.1:0-2085 GCA_049437045.1 Alphaproteobacteria bacterium
CCGCGCGCGTTCCAGGATGCATCCCGCGACCTGTCTGGCTCTCGCTTGCCCTACACGTTTGAAGGCTTGGAGCGGGATGGGCTGGACCGGCGTGACGAGGCGGCAATCGCGGCAGCGCTTTCTGATCCAGAGGCCGAAATCCTGCCGGTATGGCGTCGTCGCGTGCTCATGAGTGCCGATGGCGAATCCCTGCTCAGTTGGCCGCAAGACCAGCTTTCCGAGGCCGACCGGGTTGTTTTCCTTGGTCTCAAGGATGGCAAACCATACTTCGCTGCGGATATTTCCAGCCAGCAGAACGCAGACGGCGAAGCGCCAGACCTCAATGGTCCAACCAAGGGCATGTTCATCGACCCATGGATGACCGGCCCCAATCTGGACCCTTTTCGCGTAGGGGTCGGTGCCTACGGGCGACATTTGCTGGCGTGGCATCGCTCTCACCGCTTCTGTGGCCGCTGCGGCAGCGAGACCAAACAGTCCAAAGCCGGACTGGAACGCCGCTGCACCAGTGAGACCTGCGGCGAATACCTGTTTCCGCGCATCAATCCGGCGACGATCATGCTGGTGCAGGATCCCAGCGGCGAAAAGTGCGTGATGGCGCGCAACCATAACTTTCCTCCAACGATTCACTCCGTGCTCGCCGGTTATGTCGATGCTGGCGAAACGCTGGAACAAACGGTTATTCGAGAGGTTGAGGAAGAAGTTGGGCTGTCGGTTGCCAAGGTGCGCTATGCCGCGTCCCAGCCTTGGGCTTTCAGTAACTCGCTGATGATCGGATTCTTCGCGTGGGCAGAGGACACGACGCTGAACGTCAACCTCGAAGAGCTTGAGCGCGCCGACTGGTATACGCGGGAAGAGATCAACGACCTGCGAGGGTCTGAGGACTTCCGCCTGCCGCGAAAGGACTCGATTGCGCGTTTCCTGATCGAGACCTGGCTGAGCGCCAAGCCGGAAGCGCTTTAGCTGCCTTTTCGGAACGTGCTGGCAGGGTAGGAACCGAGAATCAGCACGTGCTCGCTGAAGTAATCCAGATCCTGTAGGGCAAGAGCGACTTCGGGGTCAGTCGCCGCACCATCAATGTCTGCGTAAAACTGGGCAACGGCGAAACTGGCGTCAGCAATGTAGCTTTCCAGTTTGGTGATGTTCACCCCATTGGTGGCGAACCCGGTGAGCGCTTTGTAAAGAGCCGCCGGGACCGAGCGGGTTTTGAACACCAGTGAAGTGATGACTTTGTCTTCCTCACCAGTCACCTTGTAGGGCTCAGGCGCGAGGACCACAAAACGCGTGGTATTGTCGGCGTTGTCGCTGACGTCCGCTTCGAGGATTTCCAGATCATAGAGCTCGGCTGCCAGTTTCGGTGCCAAAGCCACCTTTGAGGGGTCACCCTGCTCAGAGACGATTTTTGCAGCGCCAGCGGTATCGTGGACGGTGATCGATTCGAGATCATACTTCCGAATCACGCCTCGGCACTGGCCATGAGCATGAACATGGCTGAGCACTTGATGTGCTGCACCCGGTTGAGTGCCTTTCAGCCCCATGAGCTGGAATTGAATGGGCAGGAAATGCTCACCCACAATGTGCATACCGCTTTTGGGCAAGAGATGATGAACATCCGCAACACGACCGTTTGACGAATTATCAATGGGAATCACAGCAGCGTCCGCCAAACCGTTCGGAACCGCCGAAAAAGCCTCCTCAAAGGTCCGGCACGGCACAGTTTCGACCGTCTTTTCGCCATAGAACTGCAAAACAGCTGTGTGTGAGTTCGAACCCAATTCGCCCTGAAATGCGACCTTCATGTATTCCATCCCAATGATTTAAGGCTTCGCTTGCATAAACCGTGACCCTGCACCGGCGTTCGCGGACCCCGTTTGATGTGTCGCAGCCCTTGCGTTTTCCGGCCCCTTGGGCCATCCAACACACCGTATTCCAGTCTCACATCCTCCTTTGGGGGATTAGAGCCAATTAGTCCACAGCAGGTCTCGCCGATGAGCAATTCCTTTCTGATCTTCGCGTCGATCCTTTTCGCCGCTTTCCTGGGTCTGAGATTCGTCCAGCTCACCAAGACGTATGACCCGGAGCACCACG
>JBMTIF010000531.1:0-2084 GCA_049437045.1 Alphaproteobacteria bacterium
CGATGCCCGCACCCAACCGTATCAGCCCTCGCCAGCTCAGGCGCAGCGGGTCGCTGACCGGCACTATGGCGTGGGCTGTGACCAGTTGATCGTGCTGGAACCGCCAACGGCGGCATCGGCTCAGGTCTTCATGCGCATCTACAATGCCGACGGATCGCAGGCTGAGGCCTGTGGAAACGCCACGCGCTGTGTGGCGCGACTGATGTTCGAAGAACAAGGGGACGTCTCAGGGGTTGAGACGGTCATGGGTGTCTTGCCCTGCCAGCGCCTTTCTGATGGTCGGTACTCCGTCGGCATGGGTCCGGCTTACATGGACTGGCAGGATATACCGCTGGCCGAGGCAACCGACACGCTGCACCTGCCCGAGTTGGTTCCGGGGTTGGGCGCGCCCGTTGCGGTGTCCATCGGTAACCCGCATTGCGTATTTTTCGTCGACGATGCCGAAACTTTCGACTTTGCCCCTATCGGTCAGCAGATCGAGCACCACCCCCTCTATCCAAACCGCACCAATGTACAGTTCGTATCGGTGCTGGGACCGCAAAGCATTCGCCAGCGCGTTTGGGAGCGCGGCGTGGGGATTACAGGTGCGTCCGGTTCAGGTGCCTGTGCGGGCGCAGTGGCCAGTCTCCGGCGCGGTCTGGTGCAAGGGCCGGTCAGCGTACAGCTTGATGGCGGGGTGCTGCTGATCGACTGGGATCAGACCGAGAACAGCATCACCATGACTGGTGCGGCATCTTTTGCCTTTGACGGGGTTCTGTCAGAGGAATTGCTCGATGGCTGACCACGGCGAGAACAAGCAGGTTCTGTCTTTTGGCTGTCGGCTCAACATCTACGAATCCGAAGTCATCAAAGGCCATTTGCCCGAGGGGTCGAAAACACTGGTGGTCAACACCTGTGCCGTGACCTCCGAGGCGGAACGTCAGGCCCGACAAGCCATCCGTCGCGCTCACCGCGAGAACCCCGAGGCTGAAATCGTCGTGACGGGCTGCGCGGCGCAGGTGAATCCGGACGCCTTTGCCGCCATGCCCGAAGTCGCGCGTGTGGTCGGGAATCAGGAAAAGCTGCAAGCCCGGACCTGGCAGGACACAGGGCAGGCGCCGGAGCGGGTGGTTGTGCAGGACATCATGGCCGTTCGCGAAACCGCGCCGCACCTGCTGGATGGCTATGTCGAGCACACCCGAGCCTTTGTACAGGTCCAGACCGGCTGCGACCATCGCTGCACGTTCTGCATCATCCCTTATGGTCGTGGAAACAGCCGTTCCGTGCCTGTGACTGACGTGGTGGATCAGGTCAGGCGTCTGGTGGATGGTGGCGCGCGAGAGGTGGTGATTACCGGGGTGGATGTGACCTCTTACGGGGCTGATTTACCGGGCGAACCAACGCTGGGACAGCTGCTTCGCCGGATATTGATGGCGGTTCCATCCTTGCCGCGGTTGCGCCTGTCGTCGCTGGATGCCGTGGAAATGGATGCGGACCTGTTGGCGCTGGTCGCCGATGAGCCGCGCCTGATGCCGCACTTTCACTTGAGCCTGCAAGCCGGGGATGACCTGATCCTCAAGCGGATGAAGCGCCGACACCTGCGCCATCACGCTGTGGAGCTGGCGCAGGAGCTGCGCCGCCTGCGCCCGGATTGTGCTTTGGGTGCCGATATCATCACGGGTTTTCCCACCGAAACCGAAGCCATGTTCCGCAACTCGCTGGATCTGGTCGATGATTGCGGGCTGACCTATCTGCACGTCTTCCCCTATTCCGAGCGGGAAGGCACGCCAGCGGCAAAAATGCCCCCGGTGGCCAAGGCTGAGCGCAAGGAACGGGCCGCGCGTCTGCGGGCAAAGGGCGAGCTTGCCAAATCCGCTTTCCTGTCTGCCCAACAGGGTGAAGTGGTACCGGTTTTGTTTGAAAAAGAGGGTTGGGGCCGCGCGCCCAACTTTGCTTCCGTGCGCCGACTGGACGGCAGCACACCACCTGCAGGCACCTTGGAAAACCTGCGTTTGGTGGATTTACAGGATGGAATATTGATGGGAGTGCCGCACTGATGCGCTGGCCGTGGCAACGGAAAAAAGAGCCCAAAATCGACGCGCCAC
>JBMTIF010000532.1:0-2072 GCA_049437045.1 Alphaproteobacteria bacterium
TCAAACTCTACCGAACGCGGCTGAACAGCGAAGAAGACAGCTGGATTGGGCGTCGCGAAGACACACTGCGTCGCGTGGACGGTCAATTCAAGCTTGCCCGTCGCCACATCTTTCTTGAGCAGACGGTGATACTTTCACAGAACATGAGCAGTCTTTTCTGATGGGCAGGTTAGAAGGGGAAGTCGCGCTCATCACCGGCGGCGCATCAGGATTGGGCCTCGCAATCGTCGAGCGGTTTATTAACGAAGGTGCCAATGTTTGTGTGCTCGATCGCTCCGCAGAAGGCTGCGAAGCGTTGCGTGCCCGTTTCGGCGACAATGTTGTTGCCTTGCCGGGTGATGTTCGGGAGGCAGCTGACAACGAAAACCTGGTGCAGTCAGCCATAGAAAAATACGGAAAAATTGATTGTGCGATCGGAAACGCTGGCATCTGGGATTACAACGCGCGGCTGGTTGATCTTTCGCCCGATGAGCTGAGTTCGACGTTTAGAGAGCTTTTCGATGTTAACGTACTCGGCTATATGGCGTTGGCGCGAGCTGCGATCAAACCGCTGACTGATAGCCAGGGTTCAATCATTTACACGGTGTCGAATGCCGGTTTTCTGGCCGCGGGCGGTGGTGCGCTTTACACCGCAAGCAAACATGCAGTTGTCGGTCTGGTCCGTCAGTTGGCTTTTGAGTTTGCGCCTCATGTTCGTGTTAACGGCGTAGCGCCGGGTGCTATTTCCACCAGTCTCAAAGGCCCTGAATCGCTCGGCATGGAAGATCGGCAGTTTCCAGGGGAACGCATGCAGGAAACGGCGAACAGCTATATACCCATTGGCAAAATGCCCACTCCGGCGGAGTACGCGGGCGCCTATGTGTTTTTCGCGAGCCGTGAAGACAACGTACCTTCAACCGGTAGCGTCCTGAATCACGATGGCGGATTTGGCATCCGTGGTCTTGGTGCTGTCCCCCGGGGTGGTGATGATCTGCCGGATCGGATTTAAACGAGTCAACCGTCGTAGATGTTAAGAAGATAGAAACCGGGGATAGTGCGCTCAGTTTTGAATTTTCTGATGGTGCCGATGGGTACTATGACTACTTCTGGTTGCGTGATCATGCCACTGACGCAGACAGCTACGACAGCCGAAGCCATCAACGTGAACTCTTTACCGCGGAAGTCGATTCCAAGGCACACATTGGAGGCGATTGGAGATCTCATGTGGTACCGAGGGTCGGAATCGAACCGACACTCCCGTGAAGGAACCGGATTTTGAATCCGGCGCGTCTACCAGTTCCGCCACCCCGGCACACGAGAGAGCGGCGATTATAACAGGTTTGTTGCGGCGGCCTAGTTGAATACTTCGCGCTGTACGCGGCGGAAGAAAAAGAGGCCGATCACGGCATTGAACAGGATGAAGAAGTTGTGCTGCACGAGGCCGAAGGCGCTCATCTCGGCCGGGTACTCCGGCACCAGGATGACCCACATCGAGATCGCGACGGCCCGGAACGGCCCTGGGATTGAAGCGCCGAAGAAGATCACAGGCAGCAGACCCAGCATCTGCAGGTAAGAAATCTCGACGCCGAACAGTGCGATGGCTTCCGCATAGACAAACACGGCAGCCAGCAGCGCGGGTGAGCGCAGCAGCAGAATCACCAGATACTGCCAGATCTCGGCTTCCTTGAAAGCATGCAGCAGGTGTCGGTCTCGCAGGTTCCAGTTGGGCAGGATGATCCCCCTCAGATAGAGGTAGGCGAAGATAAATACAGCAACAATGCCGAGCCCGACGAAGGGCAGCGCGCGGAACACTTCAGGCAGTGTGTCGTACTGCAGGAACAGGCCAACGTTGGCCCACGCGCAAAGGTAAAGCAGTTCACAGACCATGATGAACAACATGCTGGAGCCGAGCTTCCAGCCGGGCACGCCTTCGCGCCGATACAGGTAAAGCGCCATGGCCCCTTTGCCCACCTGTTCATTCACGATCGATAAGATGTAGGTGCTGGCCCTGACGGGCAAAATGTCTTTGTAGGCGACTTTGGCATTAAACCAGCCAATTACTCGCCACACGATCAATGAGTCAATCGCAAAGA
>JBMTIF010000533.1:0-2058 GCA_049437045.1 Alphaproteobacteria bacterium
CTCAGGATCACTGCGCAGAGGAAGCACAGTATCGATGTCGGCGGGGCCGAGCGCACGCAGGTAGAGCCGCGGTGTGGTGAGGACGGGACGCGAAGTGTTCATTCGGCTTGCTTAGCGGCTCTGGGTCGAATTGCCAAATCCTGCTGTTATTTCCACCTTGGCCGAAACACGGTTCCCGTCATTATCAAGAACAGCAATGTCGAAATAGCCGGGGCTGCTCGGTATCCAAGTGATCTGACGGCCCACCGCTTGAGCCTTTGGCGTGCCATCAACGAACAGGCGGAAAGGTCGCTGACCGCCACTGAGTTTCAGGGCGATACCGCTGTTTTCCTTCAATGGCATGACAGCGCCATCAGTGGGAAAAGTAAGCCGGAATGGATCGGCCTGGTCGGTCTGCAACCCCGCGTGGTTCGTCAACGCACTGGGCGTATCGGCGAGGATTGTTGTCAGACTTCCCGAGGGTAAAGACAGGGGACGGCTGTCTTCCAGCTCGCCAAAGGCATGGAACAGCAGTGGTCCGGCATCAACGATTCCAACAAGCGTTTCGGTCGGCTGGTTATCGGGCCGACCAAGCCAGACGGCAATGACGTGACTGCCGTCATAACCAATGGCCCATGCATCGCGATTTCGCGCTGAAGTACCCGTTTTGAAGGCGAGGCGAGGGGCTAGACCGTGGTTGAAAGGGTGCGGTTTGGAGGTTTCGCTCAAAATGGCGGTGATCTGACCTGCTGTTTGACTGCGAACAAATGGCCGAGGGCGATTAGCGGCGCAGACATCAGCCGTTTCGCACAAAGGTCGGATGCGGCCATCGGTTGCGAATGCGGTGTAGAGTTGGGCAAGGTTTTCCATCGTGACGCTAACACCGCCCAAGACCAGTGACAGCCCGATGCTGCCGGGCTCACCCACATTTGCGGGGGCTACACCCACGCGAGCCAGAGCTTCCAGCGCGCGCTCAGCACCATATTCGTTCAGCACGGCAATGGCGGGTGGGTTAAGCGATTGCTGCAAGGCCGCATAAGCCTGCACGCGCCCCTGCCGGGTATCGGAAAAGTTTTCTGGCTGGTAGCCGGCAAAGTTCCGCCGGTCGTCTGGCAACCATGTTCCCGGATGCGCCTGACCCGCATCAAACGCAAGAGCATAGACTGCGGGTTTCAACGCGGAACCGGGCGAACGGAGCGCGCGGCTCAGGTCGATTGTGGCGCCTGCGCGATCCTCGAAATACCCTGAAGAGCCAACGCGGGCTTTGACCGCCCCTGTCTGCGCATCCAGCACTAAAACAGCACCATTGATGCCTGTATCGTAGGAGCTGACATGGCGATCCAGAAGCCATTCGAGCCGACGTTGAGTCGGGCCGTGGATGGTGGTTCGCACTTGGGCCGTTGCGTTCTTAGCCCAGTAGCGTTCTGCCAGCGTCGGGGCATAGAAAGGAAGCTCCAAACGGGCCGAAGGTACTGGCTCACGCTTGCCTCTGGATGCCTGCTCTTCCGTGATGAGGTTGCGGGTCACCAGAACATCCAGAACGCGGTTGCGTGCGGTTTCTGCGCGATCAGAATAGCGGTCAGGACGCCGACGAACCGGGCTTTGCGGCAGAGCGACGAGCAAAGCGCTTTCCGCCCAAGTCAGATCGGCTGGCTTTTTGCCAAAATAGCGCCACGCAGCCGCGCCGGCCCCTTCGATATTTCCGCCAAAAGGAGCGGTCATCAGGTAGAGGTCGAGTATTTCTTCTTTGGAGTATCTTCGTTCCAGTTGCCAAGCACGCAGGATTTCCATGACTTTAGCGCCCACAGTCCTATTGGGCCGAGGTTCCAACAACCGCGCGGTCTGCATGCTGAGTGTTGACCCGCCGGAGACCAGACGACCGGCCTGTACCGACGTTATGACCGCCCGCACCATCCCACGGTAATCCACACCATCATGGCGGAAGAAACGCTGATCTTCGAAAGCCAGCAAAGCCTGCACGTAGTGACCATCCACGTCCGACAACTCAGTTGGCAGGCGCCAGAAACCGTCCGGTGAGGTGCCGGCACGAAGCAGCCGACCCTCTGCATCCATCAGAGT
>JBMTIF010000534.1:0-2055 GCA_049437045.1 Alphaproteobacteria bacterium
TCATGGAGTAACTGATTCAGGTCTTCCAGCACGGAGCTCGGGGTTTCGCTTCCGCCCAGCAGCACGACGACACCGCGGCCCTCGTTGGCTACGTATTGCATGGCGGCGCGGTATGACCAACCACCGCTGTTCTCGTCGATTTGCGTACCCAGCAGATCACGCAGGGTATTGATGGGTTGCACCCGGACAGGAACTGGCCCGGCTTCTTCAACGCGTCCCAGCGTTAGTGCAAAGTGCAAGGCGTCGTCGATCAAGTCTCTAAAAGTGTGAAGGCAGAATGGTCCCCACTCAGTCTGAATGACCTCAGCGCTGTGCAGCTCGATCGACTGTTCGTGTAGCGAACGATATTCGATCAAGTCGGCGATGGTCCCGATGTTGAGGCCATGTTGCGCGGCAAAAACTTCTAACTCAGGTCGGCGGGCCATCGTGCCGTCGGGGTTCATGATTTCGACAATCACCGCTGCCGGTGCGAGTCCCGCCATGCGCGCCAGATCCACTCCCGCTTCGGTATGACCGGCACGTTTGAGAACGCCGCCGGGCTTGGCGACCAACGGGAAAATATGCCCTGGCTGGCGAATATCCTTCGCACTGGCATTCTCCGCAATCGCTGTCCTTATGGTGTGCGCTCTCTGTGCCGCACTTATCCCGGGAGCCACCTGTTCGGTGGCATCAATCGATACCGTGAAATTCGTTTCATGCTGAGAGCGATTGTCTCTGACCATGAGCGGCAGGTTCAGACGCCGGGCCCGCTCTGGTGTAATCGGCATACAGATCAGGCCGCAGGCCTCTGTCGCGAAGAAATTAATGATCTCCGGGGTGACTTTTTCCGCCGCGATAATCAGGTCGCCTTCGTTCTCCCGATCTTCATCGTCCATGAGGATCACCATGCGACCCGCACTGATGTCATCGAGTAGCGTTGGAATGTCACTGAGCATGTCGGTTCTTCGCTTCAAACATTTAAATCAGTTCGATGGCGACTGCCGTCGCTTCACCGCCGCCGATACACAGCGCGGCCACGCCTCGCTTCTTACCGTAGTGCTCCAGCGCATGCATTAGCGTAACGATGATGCGTGAGCCGGTTGAGCCAATGGGGTGCCCTTGAGCGCAAGCGCCACCGTGGACATTGACACCAGCGGGATCTAGATCCAGTGCCCGGGTAGTCAGCATCGTGACCATGGCAAACGCTTCGTTAATCTCCCAAAGATCGACGTCTGAGGCTTTCCAGCCTGTTTTGGCAAGCAGTTTCTCTACCGCACCAATCGGGGCCAGCGTAAAGGACTCGGGCGCCAGACTGTGCCGTGCATGACCGACAATCCGGGCACGAGGCGTCAAACCCTGTGTCTCTGCGGCGGCTTCGCTGGAGAGCAATAGTGCGCTCGCACCGTCGGAAATAGAGCTCGAGTTAGCGGGGGTGATCGTGCCGCCTTCCGCAAACGCCGGGCGTAATTGCGGGATCTTCTCCAGGTTGGCTTTGTGGGGTTGCTCGTCGACCGACACGGTATGTTCTCCGCGTCGAGTCCGAATGGTCACGGGGGCGATTTCTTTGCTGTTGAGCCCTTCGTCAATCGCGCGCTGCGCTCGGGTGAGGCTTTCAATGGCGAAGGCGTCCATTTCTTCGCGGGTCAGACCATGATCATCTGCGGTTTTTTGCGCAAATGTCCCCATAGCCGCACCGGTATAGGCATCCTCGAGGCCGTCCAAGAACATGTGATCGTAGAGTTTGGAGTGTCCAAGTCGTTGCCCCTTACGACCGGTCATCAGAATTTGTGGTGCGTTGGACATACTCTCCAGCCCGCCGGTGACGACCAGCTGATTGGTACCTGCGCTAATGCTGTCCGCGCCGAAAATGGTTGCTTGCATGCCGCTACCACACGCCTTATTGATGGTCACAGCGCCGGCACTGCTCGGTATTTTGGCGGCAAGCATCGCTTGTCGAGCGGGGCATTGTTTCAGGCCAGCGGGAAGCACGCATCCCATAAATACTTCGTCGATCGCCTCGGGTGCTGCGCCCGCGCGTTCCAAGGTCGCAGCGATTGCAGTCCTACCCAGTTCGTT
>JBMTIF010000535.1:0-2053 GCA_049437045.1 Alphaproteobacteria bacterium
CGTACTTGAGCTTCAGCCCTTGCGCGATGCCGCTGTCTGTGCCGCTGCCAAGATAGATCGAACCCTCTGGAACCACCGGGGACTCTCCCTTGAAAGATACTGTTTGCTTTGGGGTAAAGGACCGAAAGGGGAAGGGCAAGATGGTGGGCGGTTCGGGCCGCGACTTGTGGGGCAATTGACCAATCTTTAGTCACTTGGCCATACCCCCGAAATCATTATGCCAATCCCGCTTTCATAAATTATGCGAATAGGGGATGAAACTGGAGGCAATCGCCGTATTTCATAAGCTTGAGCGCATATGCGCGGCTTTTTCATGATCGTTTGAGGCTTCTATGAGAACGACCTTTCGCGCCCTTGTGGGCTTTGTTGGTCTACTGCTGGTCACCGTAGGCATTGGGTTTGGCGGCTTCCAGATGGTGAAGGCACGGATGGACAACAATGCGTCCTCCGGAGGCCGGGGCGGAGGCTTCTTTGGCGCGCAGGAGCCGACCTATACGGTGGATCTCGTGACCTTTGAGCGCGCGGATTACACCCCGACGATCAATGGATTTGGTTCGATCACAGCCGGGCGGACAGCGGACTTGCGGCCTCTGGTTTCGGGCTTGCTTGAGTCCACCAGCGAAAGGCTGGTCGAAGGCGCATTGATCCGAGAGGGCACAACGTTGTTTACGGTCGACCCGTTTGACTTCGATATTGCTGTCAAAGACGCGTCGATCGCTCTGCGTGATGCTCAAGCGAAACTGGTGACGGCAAAGTCGGATCTGGCGGTTGAAGAAGCGGCCTTGAAGTTGGCGCAGGATCAGTTGGCGCTGAGTGAAGCGGAATTGGCGCGGCAGCAGGATTTGCGCAAGGAAGGCATCATTTCCGCCGCCGCGTTGGGCAACGCGGAGAATGCAACCTTGTCCAGCCGCGCAGCCGTAGATGCACGTGCGGCTGTTGTTGCGCGCACGGCAGCGGCGGTGCCAACGGCCGAACTGGCGGTGGAGCGCGCGGCGCTGACGCTGGAACGGGCACAGCGGGAGTTGGCCAATACATCGCTCAAAGCGCCGTTCAACGGTGTGGCGCAGGACGTGAGTTTCGCACTGGGTCGACAAGTATCGACCAATGACGTCCTCGCGCGGCTCGTCGACTTGCAGCAGATGGAACTGAAATTCCAGCTCTCGGATGAGCAACTAGGCGCGTTGATTGGCAGCGGAGGGAACCGCCGGGCGCTCAACGGTTTGCCGGTGACGCTGGTTTGGGACGTGGGCAGTCAGCAGCTGGAATACACCGCTGAGATCGACCGGACGGCGGTTGCGATTTCGGAGAATCAGGGCGGGATTGATGTCTTTGCCCGTCTGACCAACGTGAACCCCGGCAATATTCCGCCCGTGGGCGCGTTCATGGCGTACAGCTTCCCCGAACCCACCATCGAAGGTGTTTTTGCGGTTCCGGCGCTGGCTGTCAGCCCGAGTGGAGAGATGTTCGCGGTATCGGACAAGAACCGCATTACCACCTTTAACGTGACCATCGAGCGTCGCGTTGGTGACCTGACCATCGTCAGCGGCGATGCGGTCGAGGAAGGCAAGAGCTTTGTTGCTCGGCGTTTCATACAGTTGGGTGAGGGGACCAAGGTCAACCCCAACCGCCCCGAGGTGCCAATGGGAGAAGATGAGGCGGTTGCCGAGGCTGAGATGGGCGGATCACCGGGTGGCTTCCCCACTGAAGGGCCGATTGAGATGACCAAGGAGCAGCAGGACTGCATGATCGAGCTGGTCCAGAACTCCGACCTGCCTGCGACCCCGAAAAGCTTCATCATTCCTGCGCTTCAGTCCGGTACGATTGCCGATCCCGGTCGGATGGCCGGTTTGAAGGAACGGGCCGGGCTGGACCTCGACAGTTGCTTCCCGGCTGTTCCGGCGGCTGCGGTCGCACAGGTTGACCCGGGTGGGTTTCCGACAGAAGGCCCGGTTGAGCTGACTGAGGCACAGAAAACCTGCCTGATTGATATGGTCGAGAACTCCGATCTGCAGGCGACGCCAAAAGGCTTCATCATTCCGGCACTGGAATCCGG
>JBMTIF010000536.1:0-2044 GCA_049437045.1 Alphaproteobacteria bacterium
GGGTTGAAGCGTTGTGCATAACAATTGCCGCTTCAACTTCCCGCAGGAACCGCGCGGCGGCAGCGGCATCGGCAGTGATAATCGCGTCGGTGTGGTGCGAGCCATGCGCGTTCACGTGCTCGATGGCTTGATCCAGATCGCTGACCACACGCACGGAAAGAACGGAATCCAGATATTCTGTATCCCAGTCTTCCGGGGTCGCTGCGGCGATGCCGGCGACCAGCGCCTGCGTCGCCTCATCCCCGCGAATGTCTTCACAGCCCGCTGATTTCAGGGCTGCAACGGCACTCGGCAGGAACTGGGCGGCCACGTCCTGATGGACCAGCATGGTCTCTGTCGCGCCGCAAATACCGGTCCGGCGCATCTTGGCGTTGACCACGACCTGTTCCGCCATGACGAGGTCTGCCTGCGCGTCCACGTAGGTGTGGTTGATGCCGTCGAGGTGGGAGAAGACAGGCACCCGCGCTTCGTTTTGCACCCGCTCGATCAGGCCTTTGCCCCCGCGTGGAACGATCACATCGACGTATTCCGCCATTTTCAGCAACATGCCCACGGCTTCACGGTCCACCGTTGGAACCCGCTGCACGGCTTCAGCCGGCAGGCCCGCAGCGCGCAAGCCTTCCTGCATGCATTCGAGGATGATGCCAGAGCTGTTAAAGCTGTCAGAGCCGCCACGCAGGATCGCTGCATTCCCGGCTTTCAGGCAAAGGGCGGCTGCGTCTGCGGTCACGTTGGGGCGGCTTTCATAGATAATGCCAATCACGCCCAGAGGTACGGCAACCCGGCGGATGCGCAGGCCGTTCGGACGGACCGTGGTTTCCAACTCTTTGCCCACCGGATCGTCGAGTTCGGCCACCGAAGCCACACCCGCGGCCATGCCTTCGATCCGGTCCGGGGTGAGCAGCAGCCGGTCGAGCATGGCCTTGCTCAACCCCTTGTCTTCGCCGGCTTTCATGTCGATTTCGTTCGCCGCGACAATGTCACCAACCCGCGCGCGAATGGCCGAAGCAGCAGCATGCAGCGCTTCTTTCTTCTGCGGTGCCGGGGCAAGAGACAGCGTATGCGCGGCTGCGCGTGCGGATTTTCCCAAAGCGTTCATGCTGTCTTGCAGACTCATGGCGAACTCCCTTGCCAATCAGAAGATGAATGTCGTCCTAGAACAGTGCCAAATCGTCAGCGTGGATCAAGTTCGGACCGCGTGTTTCGCCCAGTAAACTGGCGATATCTGCGCTGCGTTTGCCTGCAATGATTTCCGCCTCACGGCTGTCATAGATGGCGATGCCGCGTCCGATATCGCTGCCATCTGTCCCTTTGAGCTGCACGGTGTCGCCGCGTTCAAAGGAGCCTTCGACCTGAGCCACGCCCGCTGGAAGCAGGGATTTACCCTTCTTCACCGCCGAAGCTGCGCCGTTATCCAGCACCAGAACGCCGTTCCCTGACAGCGCCCCCACCAGCCAAGCCTGGCGTGCGGAATGGCGTGAAACCGCGGGCTTGAACAGTGTAGCCTTGCTGCCGTTGCGCAGGGCGGAAAGGGGGTTAAGGCCACTGCCGTCAGCGATCACCATAGCGCACCCTGCGCCCAGGGCGATCTTGGCCGCGGCGAGTTTGGTCACCATGCCACCGTTGGAATAGGCGCTGTTTTCCACGCCTGCCATGGCTTCGACCTCGGGCGTGATGCCACTGGTCAGCAATGGCAGGTGTTCGGCGCTGGGGTCGGTTTTCGGGTTGGCGGTATAGAGGCCATCAATGTCTGACAGCAAAACCAGCAAGTCAGCCCCCACCATGCCGCCAACTCTGGCGGCCAAACGGTCATTGTCGCCAAACCGGATTTCAGCCGTTGCGACAGTATCGTTTTCGTTGACCAGCGGAATGGTGCCCCAGTCCAGCAACCGGTTCAGCGTTGCTCGCGCATTCAGGTAGCGCCGCCTGTCTTCGGTGTCTTCTTGGGTCACCAAAATCTGTCCCACGTGCAAATCACGCTCAGCGAAGCAGTCGGCATAGGCTTCGGCCAACCGGATTTGACCAAGCGCTGCGGCGGCCTGTT
>JBMTIF010000537.1:0-1999 GCA_049437045.1 Alphaproteobacteria bacterium
CCCGCTTTGGCCACGCGGTGCGGGCCAAACCAGATGGACAGCCGGTCTCGGTCAGCCGGTTCTCCTGCCTTGCCAACCGCCATAACCACCCGCCCCCAATTTGCGTCCTGCCCCGCCACGGCGGTTTTCACCAGCGGAGAATTGGCAATAGACAGGCCGATGGTTTTGGCCGATGCGTCGCTTTCCGCACCCTCGACTTCGATGGTGATGAGCTTGGACGCACCTTCGCCATCGCGGGCGAGCATTTCAGCGAGCTGATCGCAAACCTCGAAAATAGCGTTTCCAACGGCGTCCAGATCGTCTGGTGCATCCCTTCCCCCAAGGGCAAAAGCCAGAACCGTGTCGCTGGTCGAGGTATCGCTGTCTACCGTCACGCTGTTGAATGTCCGCTCTGCTGCCTCTGACAACGTGGCTTGCAGCCAGTCGGATGGTGCGGGCGCATCGATGAAAATGTAACCCAGCATGGTCGCCATATCGGGCGCGATCATGCCGGACCCTTTGCAGATGCCCGTCACGGTGACGCCACCGGCTTTGGCCACAGCCCATTTTGGGAAAGTATCGGTGGTCATGATCGCGTTGGCAGCGCTCTCCAAGCCCTGCTCTGAGGCTTGCCCCGCAAGGGCTTGAGCGGCTTTGGCAATGGCCTCTGCCTCCAACGGTTCACCAATGACGCCGGTGGAAGACAGCATGACTTCTCCAGCTGCGCAGCCCAAAGCCGCAGCAACCGCTTCAGCCGTGACCCTGCAGCCCTCGGCACCGATAGCGCCGGTGAAGGCGTTGGCGTTACCGGCATTGACCAGCAGCGCCCGCGCCGTTCCGCCAGAGAGTGCAGCGCGTGACCAGTCAACCGGCGCGCTTGGGCACTTGGATTTGGTGAAGACGCCCGCGACGGATGTGCCCGCCGGGAAAACCGCCAAGGTGAGGTCATCCCGCCCCTTGTAGCGTGTTCCTGAGTTACCGGTGGCAATCTTCAATCCCGGTACAGGCTCTAGCACAGCCATGTGTGCAGGCTTCAGCGGAGAAACTGGCAGTTGATCCATTCTTCACAATCCATTGCTCGTGCGCGTCCAAGCCTTGAGCTTGGGTGCATCCTGTGGTTTGTCGCAGCAAATCACGGAACGCAAAGCAGGAGAACTGCGAGATGCAGACACGACCCTTGTTGAGCCGTCTTGGCGCGCTTGGAGTTTTGGTGGTAGCGGGCCTGGCCTGGTATCTCAACCAACAGGATGCTCAGGCTGTCGATCTTGAGTCCTACAAGCAGCAGGAAGCTTCGGCTCAGGTCTGCGGTCACGACCTTGATCTTGATGGTCCAGAAGTCGAAACGCTGGTTGCCTTCGGCGAAGAGCAAGGGTTGCGGTTTCCTTACGCCTTTGCACAAGTGACAGCCTATCTCTGGCTCATTGGCGAGCTGCCCGAGTGTTACATGACCAAGAATGTAGCACGGGGTCAGGGCTGGAAGAATTCAGGGACAACCGTTGATGATATCGACAGCGACGGGGCCATCGGCGGTGACACCTTTGGCAACCGCGAAGGTCGCCTGCCGCAGCGTCCTCGCAATCGCTATGTCGAAGCGGATCTGGACTATGTACGCGGCAATCGCGGCGCAGCCAGACTTGTTTACGACCGCGAATTGACAGATCGCGGGTTCATTTGGGTCACTGTTGACCACTACGAAAGCTTTGAGCGAATTCCGGAGTTATAAGCATGCAAAATCCTACCAAACGTGCCGTCATCAATGGCATGGGCTCCGATGACAGCACGACGCAGATCAAGCGGCTTTATGAGCAGCTTGGGATCGCGGCTGGGGTCAACCTGGATGCCTTGTCTGACGTGCTCACCGACCCGAACTGGTTACCGGGTCCCGTGGTGATCTGCTGGTTGGCTTGCCCCAAGGGTCGATACGGCTGGCGCGCTACGCTATACGACACACTTCAAGACGCTGCCGGCAAGCGCGACGATTTGACTTTTGTTGTCCGCTAGACCTGACTTTTCACCCCTT
>JBMTIF010000538.1:0-2028 GCA_049437045.1 Alphaproteobacteria bacterium
GGGCCAGACTACGCGGCTGGTGCGGCGCCGTCTTACCTGAACAACCGTAAGCTTTCGATCTTTGGTGGGTCTAATGAGATCCAGCGTACCATCATCGCAAAAGCAATGCTCACGGCCTGATCAACCCCGCCTGCGACACGGTTTGCAGGCCAAAAAGAAGAATATAAACGGAGGGGAACATGGATTTTTCGCTCAGCGAAGAGCAGCGGATGCTGCAGGAAACCGTCGGCAAGTTTATCGCTGACCGATACAGCCTCGATCAACGCAAGGGCTATATGGCACAGAGCGCTGGCCATGATGAGGGCGTCGCTGGAGAGTTGGCCGAATTGGGCCTGAATCTCGTGCAGATTGCCGAAGAGCACGGCGGTCTGGGCGGTGACGCATTTGATGCGATGGTCGTTGGAGAGGCGCTGGGACCGGGGTTGGTTCTCGAACCTGTTATGGATGTCATGACGGCTGTATCGGCCCTGGCCGGTGGCCGTGAAGATATCCTCGAAGACGGCAACGCTCACACGCTGGGCCTCTATGAACGGGGGCAGCGTTATTCTCTCACCCCGGCGGGAACCAAGGTTGAGGGCGGCAAACTAACGGGCACAAAGACGCTGGCAGCCAACTCGGCCAGTGCCACACACGCACTGGTCAGCGCGATTGAGGGCGGTGAAGTGGGTCTTTACCGTGTCTCGCTCGCTGCAGAAGGCGCTACTGTCTTTAACTATCCCCTACAGGACGGTCGCCCCTTCGCAGATCTTCAATTCGACGGTGTCGAAGCAGAGAAAATCGATGGTGTCGGCTTGGCTGAGATCGAAGCAGCCGTGGCGCGTCTGGTGATTGCCGAATGCGCAGTCGCGGTCGGCGCGATGCAGGCAGCGCTCGACATGACCAAGGAATACCTCAGCGTTCGTAAACAGTTTGGTCGCCCTTTGGCAGCGTTTCAGGAACTGGCTTTCCGTCTCGTCGACATGAATATGGAGGTGCAGGATGCGCGCTCCATGTCCATTTGGGCGGCAAATCAGGCGAATGAAACCAGTTGCGATGGTTTGCTCCGCGCGGCCTCAATGGCAAAAGCCAAAATCGGTAAGGCGGCAACCTATGTCTCTGAAGATTCAATCCAGCTGCACGGCGGCATGGGGATGACACTGGACTATGGGATTGGCGCTTATGCCAAGTATCTGGTGACCTTCAACCTGTTGCACGGTGACGTGGATTATCACATGGGCCGGGTCATGCGTCTGTCGGCTTAACGGCGCTGCTTCAAAACACAAAAAAAGCCCCGCTGGCGAACCGGCGGGGCTTTTTGTTTTTGCGCTGTGCTTTAGGCGCTAGAAGCTCGCAGAGATGGAACCTTTGAGGCCGTAGTTCTGCCAGTTGCCGCGACCCAAAGTTGGAACCCGGTCCGCTGCATCGGTCGCTGCACCATTGAGCGCAGAAGTGACGATGGGCGCACCGGAGGTCACACCAGCGAATACGCCTGCGCCAAGCCGCATGTTCGGTGACAGTGCAATGGAGAGACCCGCATCAATCTCACCAGAGATCATGGTGCCCGTATCGGTGGCTTCAGCCGTGTAGGTCAGGCCGGAGAAATCCTGCGTCGCCATCATGGTGGAGGTACCGTAGAGCGCCTGGATGGAACCACCGAAATGCGCGCTGATGGAGCCTGTAACATTCGGGTCAAAGTTCACGCGCAGGGCCGGACCAGCGTAGGTGCCAGATACCACTTCCGTGTAAGTGTGGTCTGAGAAATAAGCCCAGTCCATTTCGCCGCTGGTCACTTCGTTCACGACACTGGTTACATCCACCGTCGTTGTCCGGTTCAGGGACTTGCCTGCTACGCCGATACCAACCTTTAGCGGAACACCGGAAAGGTTAATCAGGTAACCAGCCGCACCACCGAAGTCATTGATGGTGGAGTTGATGTTGGCCGTAACTTCCATGGAGTCATAAGCGTCTACGTTAATGCCGTCGCCACCGGAGTAGCTGAACTGGCCTGTGAGCGATGCGATTGCACCGTCAAGGGTCAGCGCGGCTGGA
>JBMTIF010000539.1:0-2027 GCA_049437045.1 Alphaproteobacteria bacterium
GCCGGAAATCCTTGGACAGATTGGTCATGGCGTCGAAGTCGGTGACCCCGTGCCAGTAAAGCCACTGCCAGAGCTGCTTGGTTCGGAAGGGTTTGTGCCCCCGCTCGACCAGCATATCATTGAGCTGCGTGCGCGGAATGCCGATCAGGTTGACCCGCTGGCCATCGGCCGAGGCAAACTGTTCGGGATTCAGGTCCGCTGAGGGACTCATTTCCGGGGTGGGAGCAATCTGGTTCATGGCCCTGCAGTGCCACAGACCGCGGGCAGGCTCAACGGTGGGCGGCTATGCGCCCACCATTCGATCTATGGCAGATTAGACGTTACAGGCTTGCGAAATCTTGTCGTAGGCTTTGGTGAAGCCGCGCAGGGAGAACTGGTCGCGGATATCATTACCCCGCGCCGAACGGCTCTCGATGGTCAGGCTCAGGCCGCGCTTAAGGGCCGTGATCATGGAAGCGTCGTCTTCCGGGTGGCTCCAGGCCGTTTCACCGCCCTTGCTGAACATGGCGAAGTTCTTGCCACCGACCGAGGCGATGGGGCGCTTGCTTGCGTCCATTGGGAAGCCCGACTCGAAGGAAATCACACGGGTTTCCTGACCGGGGCGGTGCGCGACCAGCAGCCATGGGTCGCCGCGGCGCAGGTTGCTGGGTTCCGAAGCTTGTGGATCGGTAAGCATCCAGCACACCACCTGCCCTGAAGGCTCAACCATGCGGAAAGCCTGCCAGGCCGTGAAGTCACCGAGCTTCTCCGGCTTCTGGGCAGCGGCAATCGAGCCGGAGGCCAGAACTGCTATCAGGGACAAGAGCCAGAAACGCAGGTTGTTCATTGGTACAATTCCCAAAGTCTTGATGACCCGACCCGGAAACACCCCGGGGAGAGCCCTTCGCTGTCAATGTAGCGCGTGTTTTAGACGAAAACACGGCTGAATTTCCACTGCAGGCTTAGGCTCGCTGGCCTGTGACCGCAGACTGTGGCAGACGTGCCAGCCCGGACCTACTCGTCCTGGTCCGATGCCTTGCCCCCGGAGGCCCGCGCCGGCGTTCCGGCGATGGCGATGTCGCCGGACAGGGTACCGCCACGCTCAACCTCAAGTTCTCCAAAGCGAATGGTGCCGATGATGCGACCGGTAGAGGTCACCGTCAGTAACCCTTCGACCGTCAACTCACCGTCGAAATGGCCACTGATCGTGGCGGAATCAACGACAGCCATGCCCTTGAAGTGACCACCCGGTGTCACGTCCAACGTGCGACTGTCCATTAGCGCGGCTTCGAGTGAACCCTCGACCACGAGCCGTTCGCATGAGGTGATCTCACCCTTGAGCTTAATTTCGCGGCCAACAATCAGTTTTCCGGCTTCTTGCAAGGACTGGCTCCCTCTTGGCTGTTGTGGTGCGGGGCGGGGCGCAGGATTTGGAACTACGGGGTCACCTGCGCTACTGGCACGAACCGTAGGGCTGGCCGCTGAACGTGGGGTTGGGCTGGGCGCTGAACGTGGGGTTGGGCTGGGCGCGGCCGATGCTTTGATCGACGGTGCCGCTGCAAGTGAAGCGGAAGGGGCAGGCGCCGGGGATGGTGCTGCTGCCGGGTTCACAGACGGGCCTGGAGCGCCACTCGATGGCGAAACAGTGGGTCGGGGCGTCGCCAGTCGGGGCTCACCGGCCGGCTCGACCTGTGGTGCGGCGGGGGCTGCGGGCGCTACCGGTGGGACGGGTGCCGCGCCATTGTCATCTTTTTTGGTCTTTGAAAACATGGGCCGAGGGACCTCCGAAATACAGAACACCGCCAATCGGCAATCCCCGATTCGCGTAAGAATATGCGTCCTTTTACGAGCAAATGCCCCCGAATCCAAGCTTTATCCACAGGTTAGCCGGATAATGAAGAGAATTCGAACTATTTTCGGGCACTCTCGATCGCTGCGAAAACCGCAGCGTTGAGCACGTCCGAAACCTTGGCGGTCATTGATGTTATTTGTACGGCGTGATTGAGGCCCTGCAGCACCGGGCCGATTACCGTGCCGTCGGCAAATTC
>JBMTIF010000540.1:0-2015 GCA_049437045.1 Alphaproteobacteria bacterium
TGCGCTGGATGACATCACGATGGACATGGGACCAACACGGTTTGTACCCGGCAGCCATCTCACAGGGCGTATTCCTGATCCAGATGGGGTCTATGACGAGGACGTGCCCGAGGTCGCCCGCGGCAGTGCCGTTATTTTCGACGGACGCCTCTGGCACGGCGCCGCGCCCAATGTCAGCAATAAGCCGCGATACACGGCCCTTCTCGGCTACACAGGCCCGCAGTTCCGCCCCATTCTCAACTATCCCTTTGGCCTGCGCCCCGAGGTTGCTGAAAGCCTGACGGATGAGCAGCGCGATGTTCTGGGCTATAGGGTTTGGAACGGTTATGGTGCCACCAATGATTTCACGTCCACATATGCAACCGGCGGCCCCGGAAACACCGGCATCCTGAAACCCAGAGCCTAGCTCCATACCCTAACGAATGCTCTTCCTGAATTTTTTTCAAAAACGGAAATGACCGCATTGCGTGCATTTGAGCCATTCTGACAGTGCCAGTAAACGAGTTGACAGGAGGGGAGGTGTAACAGGAATATCGACTACAATCGCCTGCGACGTGGGCGTAAAAAAATGAGGCTTTCCAATCAAAGCCTAACGTTGATCGAACAACAAATACTTGGGAGAACTACGATGACCAAAAAAGATGAGTTTCTGATCAGCAAGCTTGCTGATGCGGCGCGCACGGGGGGAATCTCTCGTCGAAGCTTTATGCACTATTCACTTGCGGCGGGGATGACAGCCTCGGCCGCGACCGGCCTTTGGACAACCTCGGCGCAGGCTGCTCCGTCGCGGGGCGGCACGTTCCGTCTTGGTGCGCATGATGGGAATACTTCTGACACGCATGACCCCGGCACCTATCTGACTTTTGCCATGATCCAGCTGGCGCATACGTTCCGGTCCTATCTGACGCTGATCGAGCCAGACGGCTCTCTTGGCCCAGACGTGGCCAGTGAATGGTCAGCTTCGCCGGATGCAAAGGAGTGGACGTTCAAGCTCAATCCGAAGGCTACCTTCCACAGCGGTGCCAAAGTTACTGCTGCTGACGTGATTGCATCGATGAACCATCACCGTGGCGAGGGAAGTACCTCTGCGGCAGCAGCGCTTTTGGCGGATGTCGAGGATATTGTCGATAATGGCGATCACTCGGTCACGGTCAAGCTGGGATCGAGCAATGCCGACCTGCCCTGGCTGATGACCGACTATCACCTGCCGATTGTGCCGGGTAATGCCGACGGCACAGCCAACTGGCAGTCGGGCGATGGGTGCGGGCCTTACAAGCTGACTAGCGCAGAGTTCGGCGTATCCTATAGCCTGGTGCGGCACGAAGACTGGCATCTGGAAGGCGCTTATTTCGATGCGGTCGAGATCATCGTTCTGAACGACCCGAACGCACGTCAGACAGCGCTGGTTACCGGCGATGTAGACGCGATCACACAACTTGAGCTGAAGACACTGTCGCTGTTGAAGCGCGATCCGAATATCGAGATTGACAACGTGCCGTCAGCTGCAGCGATCACGATGCCGATGCTCACCGACACAGCTCCGTTCGATAACATGGACGTGCGCAACGCGCTGAAACTGTCGGTTAATCGCGAAGAGATGATCGAGAAGATCGCCTTCGGAGCGGCCTCGATCGGGAATGATTTCCACCATTCGCCGGCGATGCCTTATTGGCCAGACGATATTCCGCAACGCGAGTATGATCCGGATCAGGCCAAGTCCCTGCTGAAGAAAGCAGGAATGGAAGGGTTGGAAGTAAGCCTCAGCGTGGCCGATTCCGTTTACTCAGGAGCGGTCGACATGTGCGTTCTCTATGCGGAACACGCAAAGGCAGCTGGCATCACGATCAATGTCGTGCGCGAACCGAACGACGGCTACTATTCCGACGTCTGGCTGAACAAGCCATGGTGTACGGTGCAGTGGGGCGCACGCCCGACACCAGACATGTTGTACAGCATTGCCTACAAGGACGATGCCGCCTGGAACGAATCCAAATGGCAAAATGAGCGGTTTAACG
>JBMTIF010000541.1:0-2002 GCA_049437045.1 Alphaproteobacteria bacterium
ACGTGCTGCAGCGCTTCGGTCGGGTTTGCACCAAAGACCTTGTAGAGGTTTTTGATCGATACTTTTACGTTTTCACTCATGATCAGTGCCCTACCTTGCGGTGCTGCTGCATGCGTTCGCCGTAGAGGTACAGCGAGCGGTCAATCACGATGGCGATCAGTGCGACGGCGGTACCCGACTGGAGACCCAGCGCGAGGTTTACCGTGCCCTGAGCCGAGAGGACTTCAGCCCCAAGACCCGGCGCACCGACCAGAGCGGCGATCACGACCATGGCCAGCGCCATCATGATGGTCTGGTTAATTCCGGCGAAGACGTTGGGCAGCGCCAGTGGGATCAGTGTACCAAACAGGCGCTGGAGGTAGGTCGCACCGAAGGCGTGGCTGGCCTCCACCACCTCAAACGGCACCAGCCGGATCCCGAGGTTGGTCAGGCGCACGACCGGCGGCATGGCGTAGATCACCACCGCGATCAGGCCGGCAACCGGGCTCACACCAAACAGGATCAGCACAGGAATGAGGTAGACGAACGAAGGCATTGTCTGCATCAGGTCGAGGATCGGCTTCACAGCACGATCCACCGCGTCAGAGGCGGACATGAAGATCCCCAGCGGGATACCGAAGGCGACACAAAGAATGATCGACAGGATCATCAGGGAGAAGGTCTGAGAGGCAAGCTCCATCAGACCAAAGACGCCGATGAACAGGAGTGCAGCGAGAGCGAGCAGGACGACGCCCACTTTGCGCGAAACCCAGAAGACCAGCAGGAGCACCAGCGCGAAGAAGATCGGCCAGGGCATGAAATCGATAAAATCGCGCAAATCATTCATTGCGCGCCGGAGCGGTAGGATGAACTCCTTTACCGCAAAACCGTAAGAGCCAGCGAAGTAGTCGAACGGCTGGTTGATGCCACCAAGGTTCAGCAGAACCCGGAATTCGGTGGTCAGGGACGGGAAGTCGTTCAACGAGTTCCAGTTCCAGTCATTCGTTACGACGAACAGGTAAAGGTTCTTGATCAACCCCCAGCCGGCACCGACCAGAATACGTGCTGCCTTGAACAGCGTCTCTGGCAAGCCGATGGCGGTATTCCACAGCCACATGGCAAAGTGGAAGAGGGTAATTGGCAGGCTGATTACGAGGAACTTGGCGAGCCCAAAGACCATATTAAAGAGGTGCCCGGGCACCGTTAGCAGGAATATCCAGATATCCCCAAACTCTTCAAACTTCAGGTCACCCATCCGGCCTACCCCTTGTTTTCTTTGGAACTTTACTTTTGGCGAAGGCCGCCAAGGAGAAGGGGACCTGCTGATTAGGGCAGGTCCCCTTGAACGTTAGACGCTAAGCCAAGGCTTAGAGTGCAGCCAGAACGGCGTCAGCAACGTCGGCGTCGACCCAAGAGGTCCACAGGTCCTGGAAGTCGCTCAGGAACACCTTAGCGGTGTCAGCTGCGGAAGCCTGGTTGGCACCCATGTAGGAGTCCAGTGCACCGAGAACGGCCATTGGCAGTTCGCGAGCCAGTACGTAGTCGTACGCACCGGTGTCACGCAGAGCCGGGGTAGTCGCCGTTGCGATGTCGGAAGGAGTCCAGGACTGTGGGGTGTCCTCACAACCGCTTGGCAGTTCGCCAGCGTCACGGTAGCCCATTACACAGTCAGTCCAGCCTGCCTGGCTGAAGTCCACACCCCAATCGAGTGGAACGAGTTCGTTCTCAATCGCGATTGCGGTTGGGGTCCAGTAGTAACCAACCCAGTTCGCGTTGGAAACGTACGCGTCCGTGATGATGGAGTTCATGCCCTCGAAGGAACCTGGGTTCTCAAGGTTCCAGCCCTTGTCGGCCATGCCCCACATGTGGAACAGCGCAGTGTTGTTGTGCTCACAGCCCCAGCCGATACCGATTGGGCAACCGTAGAAGGCGCCAGCGCCGTCAACAGTTGGGGAAGGGAACAGGTCAGGACGCTCAAGCAGAGCAGGTACAGAGTCGATTTGTGGGGTAGCTTCTGCGAATG